>CANRJX010000212.1 GCA_947631095.1 uncultured Wohlfahrtiimonas sp. | reverse complement strand
CAGTACAAAAATGAAGATGGCACGTACACACAGCTATTAAAAGACACAACGCCAGATATTTTGCTGGATGAAAGTGTTAATATTATGAGTGATTACATCGAGTTATTGAATCAGTCGAAGAAGTAGCACGATCTTTAAATAATAAAAAAGGCTCTAAATTTAGAGCCTTTTTTATTAACCAATATTTGGTTTAAGAAAATGTAGTTCTAATTTCAGTACTAATTTTTTGTAAGATCTTATCTTTTTTTGCATCAGTTTTTTGGTGTAATTCCGGATAAGCTCTTAGGTTTTCAGTGCTTTTCATGAATTTTTGAACATCAATCGATGGTTCTGTATGATTCTGCACAATAATAGGCGCTAATTCAGCATGAGATCTATCATTCAAACGTTCAATAATATACAGCATCGTTAGCATTAGATTGACAGCTGTTTTTTGATCGATGTAGTAATACTCAATATCGCGCCATTTATCTACAATGCGCTCGCCATAATTCCAAAGAGAGTTGAACACGCCGCCTAAAACAGCTCCCGTGGCAGATGCGATGCCTAGTGTTGTCATACCACTTATTAGATCAACACCCACCATCATGGTTGCGCCAGCCGCCGCACCTTTTCCGAACTGTATTGAAAATTGACCAAATTCATCCAAAGTAAACATATCTTGTGTTATCGGATTTGTTTCTGTATTCAATAAGATGTATTGAATGTCATTTTGATTAAATTGGTATAAGTTCAGTAGTTGGGTGATGAAGTGCGTTTCTACTTTAGAAATCTCAGAAGTAATCTGTTGATTAATGAATTGAGCATCCACTTTTTTGGTATCTGCTTTAATGCGCAATGTCATTAAATCAAAATAGAAATCAGCCAACAAAGTGAATGCTTGATCTAGGCGCGCATCATCGAGTTTATTTTGAGTTTGTATAAATGATTGTATGCCTTGGTAATGCTCTGGAAACATAATTGCTATTTGTTCGTATAAGCGCTGTTTGCGTGGCAATAGAATGGTATCGAATTCTAAATAATGATGAAGTCCATTCGCTTTTAACTCGCGCTTCCAATCATCGATATATTCTGCATTTTGCGTGAAATTTAAAATGGGCAATAATGGAATATGAGTTTTTAATAATAAAATTAACTCATAATGGTAGCGTGGTAAAAATGGCTGGCGAACATCTATAACGTAGAACGCAATATCACTATTGAGCATTTGGTTGAGCACTTTAAACTCTTGATCAAAATCATGCTGATAGCTTGGATTGTTCATAATTTCTAGTAGAGCTTTTTTTTCATCGACTTTAGATGATTGAAAAGACGCTTTTGGCATTAATTCCAAAATACTCATGGCATCTTCTAAACCCGGAGTGTCGACAAAATTAAAAGTGAAACCAGATGATTCTAGCGTGATTTTTGTAACATCAATCGTTGTTGCAGGCGCATTTTTAACATCACCAAAGTTGCGTTGTCGAGTCAGTGCTCGCACCAGTGATGTTTTGCCTGTATTGGTGTGCCCAACAATCGCAATTGTAATGTTATTCGATGTCATAATTTGCCATTTCGCCTTCAACAAGAACAGATGAAAGATGTTTTTTCCACATAGATTTTTGATAAGAATCTTGCGTCAATATATGAATGGTTGCATGTTCTGTTAAATTCAATAGTCGGATCAATCTTCTGAGTAATCCGCGATCAGGCATTAAATTACCATCTAAAAATATTTCTAATTGAGAAATAGGATGGGCTTTATGAGTTAATTCAAACTGTTGAAAGCTTTCTATATCATTTAATTTAATAACATCAGGGCTCAAGCGAATTTGATCTGTAATGTCTAAAGCAACTTGGAATGTACCACTGCCATGTACTTTTTCTTTAGGAGCACGAATGACTAAAGGTTTTTCTGCGGCTTTATCTAAAACAGTTGATTGGCTGATGATCTCCTTGGGTGCTGAATATAAAACACTACGCAGTGCATAGTAGATGAGTGCTAAAATTCTTGGGAGCAGGCCGTAAAATAGGATCATAACAATGACCCATTTTGCCCATGAAGAACGATCAGCATCATTTAATCCATTTTGGATGAAGCTTGCATCAATTAAGTGGCTGCTAAATTCGATTAAACCAAGCTTTTCAGGAAGAAAGTTTAATAATTGAATGAGTTGTTCTGTGATATTTTTGCTTTCTGTAAAAGTATTGCCGAGATAGAAGTCAAAATGTTGAAAGGTAAATTTGAATAGTAAAACAGCGATGGTTGTTAATAAAACAGTAACCCAAGTCGTATTAGAAACAAGTTGAACGATATATCGAATCGGTAACTGAGTTTGAATGTTAGGTGCAGATGTTTTACTGAAAATTGTGCTTTTGAGCCATAAAAATAGCTGGCTAAAAATAGAATGATTTGTAATTAAAGATAGTATTAAAAAGAGCGTTGATGGAATGATTGCTGCCAGCACAAAATATATAGGATGCATTGGAGATGAAAGGGCAGATAGACCAAATGCACTGCTGAATATAGTGATGATTATCCATAATAAAAAGATAATGCGCCATTG
>CANRJX010000211.1 GCA_947631095.1 uncultured Wohlfahrtiimonas sp. | reverse complement strand
CATAAAGGAAAAATAACACCAGACATAAAATACAATGCCATAAAAGCAATACCTACAAATGTTTTCACATTAGGCATTATGCTCACTAATACGCTTAAAATCATACCAATCCCAAACGAAAATATAATGCCAGTTAAAAGCGCAGCCATTAATTGTAGTGGGTTAGCAATGGATACATCGTAATGAAGCCAAAAACCTAAACAGAAAGCAAATAAGATATAAATCGTAATATAAATCGCTATTTCTAATAGTGTGCGTGCAACATAAGTGTCAAAAATTTTAATGTTTGGGTAAGCAAATAAAGCTTGATTCGCATCCACTGCATTCATCAAGTTTTTTGCTATGTTGCGCATCATAAAAAAAGGAACCATTCCGAGTAATAAAAAAATCGGATACTCTAATCCCGGAACAGATCTTGCACGAATCACAGAAAAGATAAATAACATTACAATCACATGCAGAGCTGGCTCAAATATAGTCCAAAATGCGCCCATTCTACGATTCCCAAAGCGAGTTAAAACCTCTCTGAGTAATAGTGCAAATAGCACATCTTGTGTGATTTGTAATGATGACCTAATAACTTTCATACTTAATTACTAATAGCGTTACCCAAAACTAATACTTGAACAATTGGCGAAATAATTTTTTGGAATTCATAAACAGCTGCATTGGTGACATAAATCGTATCATCCGGTTGGATTAAAAATTGTTTCGCTAAAAACATGGAGGTAGGATCTTGCATATCTAGATGAAAAACTGTTGGCTTATCAGACTCCGATGGCTTTTCATTCATACGAAAAATAAAGACTCCTCTCACATCAGCTTTTTGCTCATCAAGCCCACCAACTTTACCTAACACTTCTAACAAACTTGGATCCATGGATGGAAAATCATGCAAACCTGTTTGTTTAACAGCACCCATCGCAACAAAACGTTTACGCGCCCTTTCAACAATCACTTCGCTATTCGGTGATAACGTAAAGTTTTTACCATTCAACAAATCTTCATAGTTAAATTTATAAACAGCTTTACCATTACGCACAACTACATTGGAAAGATATGGTTCAAGCTTTGTGCCGCCCGCTTGATTAATGGAATCTAAAACAGTGAGCGGACCTTGTAATGTAGAGAATCTTCCTGGTTTGTTAACATCGCCCGATACTAAAATAGAAGCACCCAATTCACTATCTAACGTGATATAAACCTGTGGATCTAATGTGAATTTTTTTACACTTTCTTTGATCAAATTTTGTGCTTCAAAGAGTGAAAGACCTGAAATTTTCACATTATTAACATAAGGCAAAGAAACCCTACCATGTGCATTTAATCGTACTTTTGAAAATACTGTGCCACCCGCAGCTAATGGTGCAAATAATCCGCCATTTTCTGCATTATCTGCAATCATTACACTCAATACATCGCCAGGCATTAGCTTCACATCAGGAATCGTCGATGGCGTTACTGAGCTTTTTAAAGGCGCTTCTAATGGCTTCATGTACTTAACAATTGTTTTTGCAGAGATGGGCACTAAAGTATAATTCTCTACCTCGTACTTATCTGATTGATTAACAATGCTAGATTTAGATGGGCCTGCAGCAGAAATTAAGCTACCACAACCAGATAGAGCGATTGCACTGCATACTACGGTTAATATTTTAAGGTATTTTAAAGTCAATTCTTTATTCATAATGGTCCCTGATAGACGCGATGACAAAGCGCAATATGCCATACAATAAGCATAATATGATGAAAATTGTGATTAAGTTATAAACTTTCTTAGGATATATTGCTTCTTCCGGCTGAATTGGCTTCACAATAGTCACTAAACTTCTAACGTTTTTAATAGCATCAAGTTTTGCGCTTTCTACGAGCGCTAAGCTCGCTTTATAAAACTCTTCAGACACCAAAAGGTTGACTTGCAATTGACGATATTCAGAAGCCAATGCATTAAATGAATCTGTGATATTTGTGGTAGCAGTGAGTTTACTTTTTTCAATCTCCAACTGCTGTTTTAAAGATTCGATTTTATTTTTCAAAGATTTAATTTGTGGTGCACCTGCAGACAACGTACTTTCCAAAGATTTCAAACGTACATTTTCCTTTGCAATCTCAGACTCTAAAGAGCTCACTATTTCTAGCATAGACTGTGCTGTTGCTTCTAAATCCAAAAGCCCATATTCATTCTGAAAGGCTTCCATAGCATTTTTACTGTCTTGATATCTCTCTATCGATAATTTTAATTCAGTATTTGCAAACGCAACCTGTTCTATCGTCATTTCGCGTGATACTTCATTAATGAAGTACTTGGCACGTTCTAAAATAGTTTGTACAGTTTTTTCTGCATATTCACCAGTTAATGCTTGCGCATCTACGCTTAACAGGCCTGTAGTTGGGTCATAAAAAGTTGTGACCATTTTATTGTAAAATTCGAGCTTATCTTCCAGTGAAGTTTCTTCAGCCAAATAATACAACGGATCTCTATAGATATTTGAATAATGACTGGTCCAGCCAATGCTCTTATCTAAGTAATTCAACATATCATATGAGTTAATATATTCTTGTAAATATAGCGTATATTCTTGTGAGG
>CANRJX010000210.1 GCA_947631095.1 uncultured Wohlfahrtiimonas sp. | reverse complement strand
TCTTCAATATCACCACGGCTAATTGGTTGACGATAAGCAATTAATGCCAATGTTTCCATTAATGCACGGCTATAACGCTGAGGTTTTTCGTCATATAAACGAGAAATCCATGGTGCATATTTTTGAGGCACTTGAATGCGCCAGCCAGATGCAACTTCAACTAACTCAACTCCACGACCATCTAATTTGTATTTCAAAATTTGTAGTGCTTCTTTGATGTCGTCAGTTGTTGGTTGCTCATGAATATCAAATAAGGCTTGAATGTCACTGATTTTAAGAGGTGTTTGTGCGGCACTTAAAATGGCTTCAAGTAAAACATTTAAAGGGGGTAAAGCATTCATGATTTAATCTCTGCACTTAAAGGAAGAAGTCGTTTGCCTGCAAAAGCAAAAGCAGTTCGCATGATCGCATTCCAAGGGTTCTCATTGAGTTGCCCTTTGGTGGCCATATCTATCTGTACAACCATGCTCATGAGATTTTGTAAGCGTTTAGGATTCATTCGATTCAGGGCGATTCTATACATGGGTTTTTGGTTTTGCCAAACATCATTCAATGCCATTTCAATGGTGGCACCAGATTCAATTTTGGCATACATCCGATTTAATGTAGCGATCTCTTTTTGTAATACCCAGTTCACTAAAGTGGGGGCATCGCCTTCAGTTTTTAAGCTTTGCACAATTCTATAAATTCGTGAAATATCACCCGTTAATAGAGCAGAGCTTAAATCAAAAGCAACGAATGTAGAGTTTTCTGAGCTTAATTCAGCGATCATTTCAGGTGAGATCATTTGATGACCGTATAGGAATGAGAGCTGTGTTAATAGTTGTTCAATCGCCAAGAAATTACCTTCGTTGTGAGCGGCCATAAATGCGACAGCGTCATTGGATAAATTAACGTGTAATTCTTGTGCTCTATTTTTAATCCATGCTGGAAGTTTTGTATGATCAGGTGGGTAGATAACAATCAAGCAACCATTTCTTTCAACCATAGACAGTGCTTTATTTTTCAGTGTATTGTTATCCACTTTGGGCATGGTGATGAGATAAAAAAGGTCACGATTGGTTTTATCTAAGCATTCATGTAATGCTTTAAATGTTTTAGCATCAGGTTTATTGGTAAATTTTAATTGAATGAGTTTCTGAGTTGAAAATAAAGAGAGGCTTTGGCTTGTGTTAATAATGTTTGACCAATCAAATTTATTGTCTACCTCAAAAGATTCTCGTTCATATTCTCCTGATTGCATGACCGCATCTTTGATTTTTTGCTCGGTATTAAGCATTAAAGAAGGCTCGTCACCCGTAATCACACAGTAGGGTAATTTAACTATTTTAGATAATTCTTTTGTAACAAAGTCTTGAGCAATCCGCATAATTTTCCATTCTAACTATAAAGAAAAACCCTCTTGAAGAGGGTTTTTACGGAATGCATATTATATTATGCATTACCTTCAGTTTGCATTTGTTCTAAACGCTGTGCGTATAGAAGATCAAAGTTTACAGGTGCCAATGTTAATGGTGGGAAACCTGCTTTTAAGATCATTGCATCTAATGTTTCACGTGCATAAGGGAATAAGATGTTAGGGCAGAATGCACCTTCCATATGTCCACGTTGTTCGTCGTTAAAGCCTTCAATTGTGAAGATACCTGCTTGTTCAATTTCTACTAGGTATAAAACTTCTTCACCCACTTTAGCTGTCACAGTTAAACGTAATGCAACTTCTGTCACGCCTTCTTCTACTTGTGCAGCAATGTTTGCTAACTGTACAGAGATTTCAGGTGCAGTTTCATTTCTGAAACATGCTGGTGCATTGGGTACTTCTACAGAAATATTTTTATTATATAACTTGTGAATATTGAAAACTGGACCTGCTTCAGCTGCTGTATTTTCAGACATAATGCTTCCTTATTAATATAATGTGTAACAGTGAATAAAATTATTTGTTAAGTAAAGGATCAAGACCACCTTTTGCTTCTAAAGCAAATAGGTCATCACATCCGCCTACGTGTGTTTCGCCAATAAAAATTTGTGGAACAGTATCTCTGCCTGAGCGAGCTTTACTTTCTTCCCAATATTTTGGGTCTTGGTTCACGTCATAAATCTCAACTTCTACACCTTTTTTCTTTAAAAGATCCAATGCGCGTTTGCAATATGGGCAAGAAGGTAAGTAATACATTTCAACTGACATAATGAACTCCTATTTCTTTGATGATTCAACTGGTAAATTTGTTTGTAACCATGAGTTTAAGCCACCCTGTAAAGAGAATAAGCTTAAATTTGAGTGTTCTTTGCGTAATTTTTCAACTGTTTCAGTTGAGCGTGCACCTGTGTCACAGTACAACACGATCACTTTATCTTTAAAACGAGCGCCATCAATAATTTTTGTTGAAAGTTGATCAACAGCCATATGTACTGCGCTAGGAATGTGCGATCTTTTGAATGTATCTGTATCACGAATGTCGACAAAAACAGCTTCATCGTTATTTGATAACTGTAAAGCTTTCGCTGACGAGATGACGAATGCTTTGTGTTTGATTGTTTTAATCTCATTTAAAATGATCAGAACGAATACGACAGTAATACCTGCAAACCACATCCATTCAGCTTGAAAAAATTCCATAAAAGTCATAGTTATGATATATCCCTTGAGATTATGCAAAAATCGTAAAA
>CANRJX010000209.1 GCA_947631095.1 uncultured Wohlfahrtiimonas sp. | reverse complement strand
AACACGATCTTCGATACCATATTTTTGACTTAATTTTAGAATAAGATCGCCATAGTGATTAAACCCTCTATCCATAGGGTGATGCTTTAAAATAATGTGATCTTTAGGATCAGAGTGCTTAGCAAAGGATTTCAAAACGGTACGAATAAAAAAAGGAATATTCTTAGCACGACTAAAATCTTTGACTTGACTATCATTATGCACTTGCAAAGGCACAATAAAGAATTCTGGAAATTCTCCCTGTTGGATTATTTTAGATAAGAAATATTCTTTGGGCTTATAAAACCACTTCCTCCAACCAGATAACCACCATGCACCGATATAGCTCCAAACTCTGTAATCTCGATGATGAACATAGTGCTTAAATTGATCTTTGCAAAAATACATACTCATATAGTAATGAGTCGCTACCCATGCTTTATATACAAAATGGGTTTTAATTTCAGTTGGTTGTGACAAATTTGGTATTCGTTCTTTATTTTTTAAATAAAACGCTGCATCCCTAGGTAATGTAGATGCGCTATTTACTCCAAACTTTTCAAAAGTAATGTAATGAGGCCTGAGATAACCCTCTTCAAATACCCAAAAATTGACATTTTCCCCAAAGTCTAAACATACTTTTTTAGCAATTGCATGATAAGCACGCTTATGACCAAAGCAAACAACTGAGTCAATCTTATGCTGTTGAATAAATGTTTTTAAATAATCATAAAAATCTTCAATAGGGTCTAAATACGCATAGGTAAATTCATCAGAATAATAATAAACATCCCCGCCATTGAAGTTTATTTTATAAACAACTTTTTTTTCTTTGACAAGAGAGTCTCTCAAATATGCAAAATATTTGCCAATAGGCCCTTGTAAAAATAATATTCGCTTAGATGAACCAATAAATTCTTGCCAATAGCTAACCTCCAAAACCATTCTCCCAGTGACTTCATATTTAATATCACTTAATACATTATTTATCTTCAATGATGATTAAATGAATTTCTATCTATTTTCTCTAATTCCCAATGTATGACATAAAGCATAAGTTAATTCAGATCTATTTAACGTATAAAAATGAAAATCTCTCACACCTTCTTGTCGTAATAATCTAACCATATCTATCGCGACACTTGCCCCAATTAATTGCCTACTTAGCGGATCATTATCCAATCCATCAAAGCGTTTATGCAACCAATTAGGTATTTTAATATTCTGTGGCGCCGCGAATTTTAATAGTGTTTGATAATTAGTCACGGGAAGTATACCGGGAATTATTTCAGCGTCAATTCCAATCGTTGCACAACGATCTCTAAATCGCAAATATGCTTCAACATCAAAGAAAAATTGTGTAATGGCTTGCGATGCACCTGCATCAATTTTCCGTTTTAACGCAACAAGATCAGACTGCGCACTTTTTGCTTCTGGATGAACCTCTGGATATGCCGCTACAGTGATTTCAAAATCATGCA
Source organism: uncultured Wohlfahrtiimonas sp. (assembly GCA_947631095.1). GTDB lineage: Bacteria > Pseudomonadota > Gammaproteobacteria > Cardiobacteriales > Wohlfahrtiimonadaceae > Wohlfahrtiimonas. The sequence goes on along the minus strand of CANRJX010000209.1, from coordinate 1,224 downwards.
ATGTACGCAAAAATAAAACCAAATCTTCTGCATAAATATCTGGTTTAATTTGCCCTTCTGGCACATCACCACGCAGCGCAAGAATATGGCGAATTCCCATCTCCCAATATTGATTGGCAATATCCAAAAGCTCAGATTTTTCAACGTCGATACATGTTAAATGAGGAACAGCCGTCAAGGCAGTTTTAGTGGTGATTTCTTCAATAACCCTATGAGTTCTATCACGAGTGCTGGCATTTGCGCCATAAGTTACAGAAACAAATTTAGGATTTAAACCTTGTAAACGCTCGATTGATGACCATAAAGTCTCATACATTTTTTCGCTATTGGGTGGAAAAAATTCAAATGAAACATTCAAATCACTCGGCAAATCAGCTAAATTTTGATTCAATAACTCAACTTGAGACACAGCATTTAAACTCATAAATGAAAACCTCTTATTTATAATACGAACGTTTATTCTTACAGAGTGCTGTGTACAGACTTATCTTTCAAAACATAATTTTGAAGGAGTTAGCACCTTGTCTGCTGACAGGTTGCCGGGTTTCACAGGGCCTATCCCTCCACCACTCTTGATAAGTAAACGTTTATTCTACGGAGTAAAAACTATAGCCATAGATTAGTAACTTTGCAAATTATATTTAGACAATAAAAAAGCCTGAATCTCTTCAGGCTTTTTTATTCTTAATTACGAATCATTAAGCACGCTTTGGATTCATAACTTCTTGGAATGTAGCATCAACTTCATTTACTTTTGCTTGGTTTACTACAAAATCAATGATTTGATCTTCTAAAGCCAAGTTACGTAATTGTTGCATTGTATTGCTATCTTTTTTGAAGTGTTCTTTAACTTCTGAAGGATCTTCATATGTTGCTGCTAAGTTATCTAAGCGAGCATCAACAAATTTTTCATCCAATTCAATTTTTTGATCTTTAACCAACTCACCTAAAATCAAACCTAAACGAGCACGTTTTTCAGCTTCTGCACCGAATGCTTGCTGTGCAATTTTCATAAATTGCTCTGCTTGTTCTTGATCTTTAGGTTGTGGGAAGTTTGATTGTTTAGCCATTGCTTGAATTTCACCCATTACTAAAGCTTCTGGAACTTCAACTGGGTTAGCTTCTGATAAAGCATTCATCACATTTGTTTTCAATTGGTTATTCAAAACATTTTTCAATTCACGAACCATGTTTTTTTCTAACTCTTCACGCAACTTTTCTACG
>CANRJX010000208.1 GCA_947631095.1 uncultured Wohlfahrtiimonas sp. | reverse complement strand
CGCCACCGCATTACCCCTAGAAGATTATCAGACACTGGTCAATTCTTTGCAGAGTTCGCTAGGAAACCAAATAGAAGACGATATTAATTTTGTGCGAGAAAATACCTCGGTTATAGAAGGTATGAAAATATTAGAAAAACGAATCAATGCCAGTCAATCAAGCTATAACCCTCCTCAAACTGTAAAGCTAAAATCAGATTTGTATGCGACTCAAAAATCCCAAGCTAAAAATAGTGGAGAAACTTCAATAACTAAAAAGTCTTTAATAGCAAAAGAATCTTCACAGGCGGATTCAACTATAACGCTTGAAAGCTTAAAAAGTGATTTGAAATCAAAATCAGCGCTGTCTTCTCAAGAGGGTGGCGCTACTACTTTTCCGAATACCTCTTTATCATCATCTCCTAATGATAAAATTTCTAGGGGAACGGTTATTACAGATTTTGTCGAGAATCAAAATTACAAAATTATGATCGGAATAATAATGCTGGTACTGGCGGGGTTCTTTTTGTTGAGGCGTTCTGAATAGAGATGGGTTTAGATATGTAACCTGTGATGTTCGTCATGGTTTGTTAAAGGCTATTTCAGTTTTGGTTAAGCAAGTTTTGATAGCGTAGAGCCGTTAACATCAAACAAGGATTTAGGGCTATGCGTACATTCAACCATGTTGTGTTTTCTGTCGGAATAATGTCCTTAACAATGGGATTGTCTTCTTTGACTTTGGCAGACCCATCATCTCAATGGCGGCACAATGGTCAGTCGCGGCTAGAAAGTCCTTCTAATAACTCTCATCATGGAGGATATCAATCCGATCGTGCTCATTCTCGCCAGAATGCAGAGCGCTCACACCAAAGTCACATCCAACATTTAAATGAGCAAAGAAATCAAAGCCATCGTGATTTTGATAGAAGAATGCGTGAATTAGATCGTGAAGGACAAGATATAGATCATTGGCAAAATGAGCAATATCGGCATTCTCGCAATCATCAGCGTATCGCCGACCTCGCCAACCAAAAGCGCGATAGACTCAATAGAAAAAGAGACCAATTAAACCGCGAAAGAGACAGAATGAATAGAACGTTTGACCGGGATATTCGTGAGGCGGAGTCTCGTCATCGCGAGTTAATGCGGCGTTACAACTAGCCCTTTCAATAAAGTAGGAGGGAGCAAGTCCCTCCAAACAGTTTGGAAATCTGATAAACACTGGTTAATTCTATAATGGGTTGAGATAGGTGGATGAATTGCCTTCGTACCCAGAGTACAAGAGGATGAAGGAGCGCGTAGAGCGTACGCCGCCTCCTGATCTTAATGGTGAGAAAGCCAAGGAGGAGTACAAAAGAATCGAGCTGGAAAGAAAAAAGGCAGAAAAAGTACAGAAAAAATAAGATAAATATTGGGAAGCTAAGTAATTACAAGCTCTTATGAGCTGGCAATAAAAAACCTTACCGTTTGATGCCCACAAAAATAGCATTGCCTGATTTTCCATCCCACGACGTAATGGTTTGATAGTCGTGGGTGAAAATATTCAATTCAAAATAGGGTGTGAGTAAAGCTCGCAAAGCTTCGAATGTAATGGCTACCATCGGGTGTTGATCTTGCCAGTGTTGTGTTTCGCCATCGGTTGTTTTTTCGATCGTCAGTTGTAACTGTTGCTGGTCGTCCGTGCCCGAGTAAAACCAGTTCGATTGAAAACTAAAATCGCTCCCGTCATGATGCAGCTTGCGCTTAATACCTGCACGATTGTCGATCTGTCCTTTATCAACTGCATTAAAACAAAATATACCACCCGGCCGTAATGCGGCGTGCACTTTCTGGATGCAAGCGCTGAGCTTTTCGATACTTTGGTTGTAATGCAGCGAATATAAAAAGCAAGTAATAAGATCGGCCTGCGAGGGCAAGGACAATTCACTCATATCTTGTTGTAAAAAGATCGCCTCGCGACAACGATCCTGAGCAATATCCAGCATGGGTTGGTTTATATCGACTCCCGTTGCACTGTAACCATTATCAATAAAATGCCGTAAGTGTGGCCCTGTACCACAGGCCAAATCTACACAATCAAGCCCTTGGTTACCCAATAAATTATGGAGCCGCTGCACGTAAGCACTTTGCTCACGATAATCAATATCGGCACACATAAGGTCGTAATAACCGGAAAGATCGGTATAAAGGGCGTTGGTGGTCATAAATATTTGGAGGCAGAAGGGAGGGGGCGATAAGTATACACGGGATGCTCAGGTTTGATTCTACAAACAGGCTATTTAACGCTTGCATTAATTGGGTTTATGCCGAGTATTTTCTGCATCCTTACGGTTGTCAATTAAACCACTTTGAGAGCTATCGCACAGATTGTGGACGAGTAGTTGGGTTGTTTCGTTTTATCATAGATCGTGATGGCTAAGGCTTGTAGAATACGGCGCTTAACATTTTCGATACGATTAACTTTAAGATATTAAATGGAATTAATATGACTTCAATTATTCTTTCTCCAAACCACTTATCTAAAAACGATTTTAATCTTTCAGAGTTGGGGAAAAATCCTCTTGTTTTTGGGCTGGGCGGTAAGCCTGCCGATCAAATAAAACCTTACACACCCTACTGCGTTGGCGAGCCATCTGCGCAAGCGGCGGCAATAGTCGCCAGTTTATCCGATGTTAATACCGCTAAATGTGTGACCGAAGCCTGTAGGATTACCGGTGTTG
>CANRJX010000207.1 GCA_947631095.1 uncultured Wohlfahrtiimonas sp. | reverse complement strand
AATCCATTGCTAATGTGTGTTTCGACACGAACAGTTTCAGAAATTAAAGCTTTTTGTGCACGAGTATATAAAATTGATAAACTCATATCCCACCTCGAAATTCATATTTATGTTAATAAATGTAAATTTAGCATTTTGGTGGGATAGGTATTATTAAAAATTTAAACTAATGAATTAACGACCAGACATAATTTCTGATTCAGCCAAAGTAGAGATTTCAATCCCTTTCATTGGTTTGCCAAGATTTGTAGATAATTTTGCTAATAATTCAAAATCTTCATAGTTCGCTACAGCTTCTACGATTGCGCGTGCAGTTGCTTCTGGGTTTTCTGATTTGAAAATACCTGAACCAACGAATACACCATCAGCACCTAATAACATCATTAATACAGCATCTGCAGGTGTTGCAACGCCACCAGCAGCATAGTTAACAACTGGTAAACGACCTAATTCTTTAATTTGCTTAACTAATTCATAAGGTGCAGCGATGTCGCGAGCATAAACCATCAATTCATCATCTGATTTTGTTGTTAATAAACGAATTTCTTCATTTACTTGACGCATATGGCGAACTGCTTCAACAATATTACCTGTGCCTGGTTCACCTTTTGTGCGCAACATTTTAGAACCTTCACCAATACGACGAAGTGCTTCACCAAGGTTACGACAACCACAAACGAAAGGTACTGAGTAATCGCTTTTTAATAAATGATAAACATCATCAGCTGGTGTTAAAACTTCACTTTCATCAATGTAGTCAATGCCTAAAACTTCAAGAATTCTTGCTTCAGCAATATGGCCGATACGAACTTTAGCCATTACAGGAATAGAAACAGCCGCTTGAATTGCTTGAATTAATGCAGGATCAGTCGTACGAGCAACGCCGCCTTCTTTACGAATATCTGAAGGAACACGTTCTAAAGCCATTACTGCAACTGCACCAGCCGCTTCAGCAATTTTTGCTTCTTCTACGTTTACAACATCCATAATTACGCCGCGTTTTGGCATTTCAATAAATTTTTTGCTCATGTTCCAATTCCTTTGTGTGGGTATATATTTTAAAGATGGCTAGACTAACAAATCGACTACACTTTAAAATAGATCCAATTGGATGCTTTTAATACCATCCACTTTTATTTAATGTAATCTATTGTGATTGATCATCGTTAATCTTGAGTAATCCACCATGTTTAGCATCCAAAAAAATAGTACGAAACCACTGTATCAACAAATTATAGAAGGTATAGAGCAAGCGATTATCTCGGGTAAGTTGTCTGCTGGTGAAAAACTTCCCTCTGAACGTGATTTGAGCATTTGGTTAGATGTTAATCGTTCTACGGTGATTCGTGCATTTGATGAATTGGCAGAACGAAATATTATTGTGAAAAAAGCGGGCTCAGGTACATACGTCAATGATCAAAAATGGGGATTGCTGACATATTCATCTTTTAATTGGCGCAATACCGTTAGTGAAAATTATCGACAACATCCTGCGTTATTTAAAGAAGGGAAAAACTATTATGATTTACGCAATGGCGATTTGCCGATTGATTTATACCCTCAATTAAAATTACCAGAAATGGATTGGCAATCCATTATTTTGGCAGAACAACAAGATAATGCACAGCTGGGCATTTTGTCATTGAGAGAAGAAGTTCAAAGCTATTTAAAAAGCCGTTTTAAGCTTTCTATACCCGTTGAGCAAATTCTGATTACATCGGGTGCACAGCAAGCAATTTCTTTAATTGCTTTGGGCTTATTAAAAGCGGGTGATGCGATTGGAATAGAACAACCATCTTACTTTTATGCATTACCTATTTTTCAGTCGGTTGGCTTGAGAATTTATGGTATTCCTGTTGATCAAAATGGTTTGTGCATCGATAAATTGGATGAAGTGGTGCACAAATATTCATTAAAAATGTTATTCATTAGCCCAATATTTCAAAATCCAACAGGGACTGTGATGTCCATAAAGCGCAAAAAAGAGCTGATTGATTTTTGCCAACGCAAGAATTTACCGATTGTTGAAGATGATGCATATAGTCAATTATCTTTTTATACATCACTAGATACTGACCCAATTAAAAAACTTGATCTGCAAGGACAAACGATTTATTTGGGTTCATTGTCTAAATATTTAGGAAAGTCTATTCGTATCGGATGGATGATTGCCCCTGAACCGATAGTGAATAATTTATCAACGATTCGACAAAAACTAGACTCAGGTTTAAGTGCATTACCACAGGTGATGGCAGAATATTATTTACGAGATTATGCATTACAACATGAAGAAAATTTAAGGCATGTGTTGAGCAAACGAGCCCAAAATTTAATTAATTGGTTGCAAGAAAATGTCTCTGATCGTTATTTTTATAATTTACCATTGGGTGGATTTTATTTATATTTAACTCAAAAAGAAGATGATAAAAATATTATAGAATCATTATTAACCGATAATATTTTGAGTTTATCAGGCGAATATTTTGGGGATTTAAAATTTAAAAATAGTGCTCGTTTGAGCTTTGTTCACTTTAAAGATGAATGTTTATGAAGCAGATTTAATTGGTATATGTAAATATATGTATTGAATTAGTTGGCTGTAATCTTTACAATATTAACCTTCATTGCTCTTAATGGAATATAAAAATGATAAATATGAATGAACAGCAACAAAATTTTGCAAACAGTTATATTATGATTAATGCTAG
>CANRJX010000206.1 GCA_947631095.1 uncultured Wohlfahrtiimonas sp. | reverse complement strand
TTTAGTGATTGGAGGCTCGCAAGGTTCACGATTTGTTAATACATTGGTTCCACAATTGATTGCTAAAACTGATCAAAAAAGCTTGGTATGGCATCAAACAGGTGAAAAACTTTTTTCTGAAGCTGAAAAAAGTTGGGCAGATGTTGGTATTCAACCATATAGATTAGCGCCTTTTATAGAAAATATGGCTGAAGCTTATGAATGGGCAGATATTATTATTTGTCGTGCAGGCGCTTTAACTCTAGCTGAATTAACAGCAGTAGGGCTTGGTAGTATTCTAATTCCATTACCAACAGCAGTGGATGATCATCAAAATAAAAATGCTGATTTTCTTGTGAAAATTGATGCAGCATATCGAGTTGATGAAAAAAATTATGATCAAAAAGATCTGGTTGAAATATTGAATCACTTAACACTTGAACGATGTTTAGAAATGGCGGAAAATGCGCGTCTAAATGCTAAACCTAAGTCTGTGGAAGAAATTGTGCAGGCAATTGAAACAACTTTTGGGCGCTAAATTTAAATTTTAAAAAGGATGTTATTTTGACACAAACAATGCACTACAAACGCGCAGGTAATATGCGTCGAATTAATCGAATTCATTTTATCGGAATTGGTGGCTCAGGAATGTGTGGCATTGCTGAAGTTTGCTTGAATTTGGGTTATGAAGTTACAGGCTCAGACATTAGTTTATCAACGACAGTTGAGCATTTAATCGCATTAGGCGCATTAGTAAAAATTGGACATGATGCAACTTACGTTGAAGGTGCTGATGTTGTTGTGGTATCAACTGCGGTACAAAATACGAATCCTGAAGTTGTCGCTGCAAAATCTTCAGGTATTCCAATTATTCCACGTGCTCAAATGTTGGGTGAGTTAATGCGTTTCCACTATGGGATTGCTGTTGCTGGAACTCACGGTAAAACAACCACAACAAGCTTATTGGCATCAATTTTAGAAGAAGCGGGATTAGATCCTACATTTGTTGTGGGTGGTCGTGTTAATAAGGCAAACAATTTATCTAGCTCACAGTTGGGTTTGGGTGAATGCTTTGTTGCGGAAGCTGATGAGTCGGATGCTTCTTTTTTACATTTGCGTCCAATGTCAGCGATTGTGACTAATATTGATAAAGATCACATGTCGACGTACGCGGGCGATTTTGAAACATTAAAGCAAACATTCATAGATTTTTTGCATCATTTGCCATTTTATGGATTGGTGGTTTTATGTATTGATAACCCAGGTGTTCGCCAAATTATTCCATCATTACAGCGACCACTTTGGACATACGGTGAATCTGAAGGTGCAGATTTTCAATTGCTAAAATATAAATCTGAAAAAATGCGTACAGAATTCACAGTGAAAACACCATTAGGCATTAGTGAATTTACAGTGTCTTTGCCGGGTAAACACAGTGCATTGAATAGTATTGCAGCTATTGCGATCGCAACGGATTTAGGGGTTTCAGCGCCTGCGATTCGTCGTGGTTTAATGAAGTTTAAAGGCGTTGGTCGTCGTTTTCAATTCCATCCTGATGTACCTTTACAACAAGGCGGCTCTATTTCAGTGATGGAAGATTATGGTCATCACCCAACTGAAATCCAAAGTGTAATGAGTGCATTGTCTGAAGCATATCCAAATAAACGTATTGTTTTAGTATTTCAACCACATAGATATTCTCGTACGGAAGAATTATTTACCGAGTTTGTAGATGTATTGAAAGAATATCCAAATATGATTTTGACAGATATTTATCCTGCTGGTGAAAAGCCTATTGAGGGAATCAGTACTGAAATTTTAATTCAAGCGATTGAAGAGAAAACAGGACAAAAAATTAATTATGCAAAGACTTTGCCAGAAATTCGTGAATGTTATCAAGCTATCGCAGAAAATAATGATTTGGTAGTAATGATGGGTGCAGGAAGTATTGGTGGTGTTGCGGCTAACTTTTATAAAGGTGGAGCATTATAATGACAGCGATTGATCCTAAAGTTTTTGGCAAAGTTGCAGTTTTATTGGGTGGCACATCATCTGAAAGACAAGTTTCTTTATGGTCTGGTGAGGCTGTGCTGGCCGCATTGCAGCGAAAAGGTATTGATGCACATGGTGTTGATACTCAAGATGTTGATTTGACAACATACTTAAAAGACAATGGCTTTGATCGTGTCATGAATAATTTACATGGTGGATTTGGTGAAGATGGCACAATTCAAGCAGTTTTAGATTACTTGAAAATTCCATATACAGGCAGTGGGATGTTAGCATGTGCAATTGGTATGGATAAATTGCATACCAAAGCCATTTGGCAATCAAAAGGTTTACCTGTATTACAAACTTTTGAATTAAAAACAGAAGAAGATGTTGCTCGTGTTGCCGAGTTAGGTATTTATCCTTTAGCAGTAAAGCCAAGTTCAGATGGTTCTAGTGTTGGTGTGAGCAAAGTAGAGCGTAAAGAAGATTTATTAAATGCTTGGATAAATGCACAAGGTAAAAGTGGAACAATTTTTGCAGAGCCTTGGATTGTCGGGAAAGGTGAATATACGTGTGGCATCTTAAATGGTAAGGCATTACCATTAATTCGCATGGAAACGGATTTAGCATTTTATGATTTTGAAGCTAAATATATTCGTGATGATACCCGTTATTTTTGTCCTTGTGGATTAGATGAGACAGTAGAATCTTCTATTCAGAAAATTTGTGAAGAAGCATTTCA
>CANRJX010000205.1 GCA_947631095.1 uncultured Wohlfahrtiimonas sp. | reverse complement strand
ACTAAACCAACTTTTTCTCCTGCTTCAATCGTTAAATTTAAGTTTTGATAGATCGGTTTATCAGGATGATATGCAAAGTTGATATTAGAGAACTCAATTTTTCCGGTATTGACTGAAATATGCGGTGCATCAGCTGCATCCATAATGTCTCTTTTAGCCGTCATAATTTTCAATCCATCTTGTACACTGCCAATGTCTTCAAAGATGCCATTAACGACACGCATCACCCATGTAGACATCGTGTTAATGCGAATGACCAAGCTTAATGTAAAGGCAATCGCCCCAGCTGTAATTAAAGCATTCTGCCAAAGTATAAGTGATACGATCACGGTAACGGCAATCAATAAACTATTGAGCACCATTAAGAAAAAATCGAGAGCAGTGACTAAGCGAGTTGAATGCAATGCCATATTGGTCTGTTCTCGCATCAACTCATATGTTTTTTGTGTTTGACGATCAGAATGAGCAAAGAGTTTTAGCGTTAAAATATTGCTATAGCTATCAACAATATGACCCATTAAACGAGAGCGAGATTTTGCTGATTTATGCGATCTTTCACGTGTTTTAGGTAAAAAATATTTTAAAAGAAAAATATAACCGATGATCCAAGCAATCATTGGTAGGGCTAGCCAAAAGTTGAGCTCCATAAATAGAAAAACGGTTGTAATGGCATAGATCACAACACGCCATAATGAATCAGTCAGCATTAATACTGAGCTACGAACAGCTTGGCCGGTTGACATCACTCGGCTTGCAATGCCACCTGCAAAATTGCTGTGAAAGAAGTTTAAGCTTTGTTTAATTAAATAATTGTGTTGTTGCCATCGAATGAGGGAAGTGAAATTAGTCGTCAGGACTTGGTTCATTAAAAGATTGTGAATCAAGGACACAAGCGGACGAATAATCACAATAACAATTAACATCCAAATAAATGTCGATTGATATTGTTCAAATAATTCAGCTGGTGATTTTACAGATTGTAGAATATCAACAATTTCACCAATATATTTGAATAGAACTATTTCTAAAATGGCTGTAAAAAAACCAACAACAAATAGTGTTAGCAGCGGTATTTTAACTTGTTTGAGATAAAACCAATAAAAGCCGAATAGAGTGCTAGGAGGTGCATCGTTCGGCGTATGTTGGAAAGGATTGATGATTCTTTCAAAGAAATTGAGTTTTTTCATTATGATTTAAGCTATGCATTGGTTAAGTGTCATAGCTTAAGTCAAATAAGAAGCATTATCAAATGATAGGTTTTATAGACAAATGAATATTACACAATATTTTTATAAAAATAACTCATAAGCTGGGTTATCTGTTTCATCAATGTATTCGTAACCTAATTTTGATAAAAACTCTTGGAAAAATGCTTCGCTTTCAGGTGGAACATTCATGCCAACTAATGCGCGACCATAATCTGAACCATGATTACGATAATGGAACAATGTAATGTTCAATTGAATATTTAAGGTATGCAAGAATTTAAATAGCGCATTTGGTTGTTGTGGAAAAATAATGCGAAGTAAACGCTCATTTTTAACGCCGCGAGGCTTTTTGCCGCCCACCATATGTCTAATGTGTAATTTAGCTAATTCATTATCGCTGAGATCAATCACTGCAAGATTATGTGCTTCTAAAGCGCTGATTACTTCGTGCTTTTCTGATTTACCTTGAAGTTGTATCCCTACATAGACAATCGCTTGGCGATCACTTGAGTAACGATAGTTAAATTCAGTAATGTGGCGCTTACCAATCACATTCACAAAATTTAAGAAACTGCCTGGTTCTTCTTGAATCGTTACTGCAAAGAGAGCTTCTTTACCTTCACCGAGCTCAGTACGTTCTGCAACATATTGTAAGCGATCAAAGTTAATGTTTGCGCCACTTAAAATATTACCGATATTCGTGAATTTGCATTCAGGGTGTAATTCTAAATACTTTTTAATTCCTGCCACGCCTAAAGCACCAGATGGCTCAGTAATTGCACGAGTGTCTTCAAAAATATCTTTCATTGCAGCACAAATTTCATCAGTAGTGACACAAACAATATCATCCACCAATTGTTTTGCTGCCTCGAAAGTATTTTCACCAATTTGTTTAACTGCTGTGCCATCTGCAAATGAGCCAACGTGACTTAATTTAACACGCTCATTTTTTTCTAATGCTGCTTGCATAGATGCAGATTCAACAGGTTCAACACCGATAACTTTGCAATTAGGTGCAATGAATTTGATATAAGCTGCAACACCTGAAATTAATCCACCACCACCAACTGGTACAAATACAGCATCCAGATCAGGTTGTTGTTCGATCATCTCTTTGCCAATGGTGCCTTGGCCTGCGATTACATTCCAATCATCGAATGGATGAATCAATGTTTTGCCATTCTCATTGGCCAATTGCATTGCATAATCACTAGCATCATCAAATGTATCACCATAAAGCACTACATTTGCGCCGCGAGCTTGGCAAGCTTGTACTTTTAAGGCTGGTGCTGTGATTGGCATAACAATTGTTGTGTCAATGCCAAGCGCCTGACCACTTAATGCAACACCTTGTGCATGATTACCTGCCGAAACACAAATAACACCTTTACGGCGTGCTTCAGGCGATAATTGATAAATACAGTTATACGCACCACGAATTTTGAATGAAAAAACAGGTTGTGTATCTTCACGCTTAATCCAAATATTAGTATTCAAATTTTTTGATAAGCGGGGCATAAAGTCTAAAGATGTGCGTTCAGCAACATC
>CANRJX010000204.1 GCA_947631095.1 uncultured Wohlfahrtiimonas sp. | reverse complement strand
AAAATAAAACGAATTTCGTAGTGTATCATTCTCTACGATTTATATTAACCTTATTCTTGAGTAGGTTTTAAAAGCACTATCGCTTGTGCCGCAATGCCTTCTTCACGACCGACAAAGCCAAGTTTTTCCATGGTTGTTGCTTTCACATTTACATCATCTTCATGAATATTTAAAGCATTTGCGATATTGCTTGCCATTTTTTCTTTATAAGGCATTAGTTTAGGGCGTTCAGCCATTACAGTAATGTCTATATTGCCGATTTTCCAACCTTTAGCCTGCACTTTTTCATAAGCTTTTTGTAATAGGATGATGCTATCAGCATCTTTGAATGCAGGATCAGTGTCAGGAAATAATGTACCAATATCACCACATTTTGCTGCACCTAAAATGGCATCAGTCAGTGCGTGTAATACAACATCGCCATCAGAATGTGCCAAAAATGATTTTGTGTAAGGAATTTTTTCGCCCGCTAAAATAACGTAGTCGCCTTCTTTAAAAGTATGAACATCAAATCCAATACCTATTCGCATAATTCTCTCTCTTTTAATATAAAACGCATTAAGTGTAAATCTATTGGGTGAGTGATCTTGAAATTATGAGCATAACCTTTGTAAACATAAGCCGTACGACCAAGCGCTTCAATTGCTGATGCTTCATCCGTAATGGGGAGATTTTTTGCAATGGCTTTCGCGTAAGCATCTCGTAATACATTGTAGCGAAACATTTGTGGAGTTTGTGCTAGGTATATTGTATCTCGATCAATTGTTTTTTGTATTTCGTGTCCATTCACTTGTTTGACTGTATCTACAGCGGGAAGCGCCATAATTCCACCCACTGAATTTTTTTCAGAAGTAACCTGTTGAATGAAAGTCTGTAATTCAATATTGCTTAATCCAGGTCTAGCTGCATCATGTACAATCACCCAATCATCATCGGTTGCTATGGTTGATAATGCTTGTAAGCCAAAAAAAACTGTATGGCTTCTTGTTTCACCCGCAGAATATGTTGTGAATTTATTTTGATTCATTTGAAGGCTAGTAAAATATTCATCATTGTTTGAAATACCAAGCACGCCACCACGAATATAACTACAATTTTGAAAAATATTAATCGTAGTTTCTAGCACTGTTTGTTCATTAATGAGTTCTAAATATTGCTTTGGGCGATCTGCTTGCATACGACTGCCGACACCACCAGCGGGAATGATGAAAAAGATATTAGCCATTCTGTTAAATCATAAATAAAAAAATTATTTTATCTCATATTGCTATTTAATAATTATATATAGTTAGGTTCTATATTATTTTTATGGACGGTTAAGAAAAAAATTGCAATAATTTACAAATCTTAATATTTTTTGGGTGAATAATAATGAGTATAACTAACTCATCCTATACGCGTGAAGAGCGAAGAAAAAGAATTTCAGGAATTGTTGGTGCTGCATCAGGCAATTTAGTCGAATGGTTTGATTTCTATATTTATGCTGTGTTTGCAGTTTATTTTACATCAGCGTTAACTGGGGGTGGTACTGGCAATCAAGGTGCAGTATTTGTTTGGGGTGCATTTGCATTAAGTTTTTTTATGCGACCATTAGGAAGTTGGCTGTTTGGTTGGATCGCAGATAAATATGGTCGTAAAAACTCAATGTTGATTTCCATCATAATGATGGGAGCAGGTTCATTTGCATTTGCATTTTTACCAACGTATGAACAAGTCGGTGTATTGGCGCCAATTTTATTATTGGTTGTTCGTATGTTTCAAGGCTTATCTGTTGGTGGTGAGTATGGTGCTGTTGCGACATATATGAGTGAAGTAGCACTCAAAGGACGTAGAGGTTTTTATGCATCATTTCAGTATGTTACATTGTCGGGAGGCCAATTGTTAGCTAGCCTATTAGGCGTTGTTTTATTGGCGTTTATGACAACCGAGCAACTCGAAGGTGGTGGTTGGAGAATTCCATTTTTTATTGGTGGTTTGGCTGCATTAGTCTCTTTATGGGTACGTCGTTCAATCGAAGAAACGACCACAGAAGAGCAGCGCGAATCTAAAGAATCCGGGAGTTTGATCGTTTTATTTAGAGATTATTGGAAAGAGTTCTTTTTAGTCGTCGGATATACAGCGGGTGGATCATTAGCTTTTTATACAATTACTGTATATTCAAGAAATTATATGATTGGTCTTGGAACTGATGGTAGAACAGTTGGTTATATAATGACTACCGGCTTATTTGTATTTATGTTGGCGCAACCTATATTTGGTTTAATCAGTGATTATATTGGACGTAGGGCGTCCATGTTATTATTTGGTGCTTTAACTGCAATCATTATCTATCCTGTAATGGTATTAGGCTTTGAGTTTTTTAAAGATTCGGCTGTTATCCTAACTTTATTATTGGTTTTAATGTTATTTTCATTAAGCTTTTATACATCAATTGGCGGTTTGGTAAAAGCTGAGATGTTTCCAACAGAAGTTCGTGCATTAGGTGTAGGTTTGTCTTATGCAATCGGTAATGCGATGTTTGGTGGAACTGCTGTTTCAGTTGCAACTTATATGAAAGGAATGGGACATACAGAGTATTTTTTTGTTTATGTGATCGTGATGTTAGTTGTAAGTTTTTTATGTAGTTTTGCTTTGCCTAGGCAGCCTAAGTTTTTGGATCATGAACATTAATAAAATATAAGTGTTAAGAGTCCGATTATTTATCGGACTTTTTTATTGTTCAGTATTTTTTGTTATTCAAATATGTTTATTAGACGCTTGATATGCTAGGCTTTAGCAATGATTAA
>CANRJX010000203.1 GCA_947631095.1 uncultured Wohlfahrtiimonas sp. | reverse complement strand
AAAGCATTATGCGCACCAAAGATGGATTATTTGGTGCAACTGATCCGAGAACAACGGGTGAAAGTGCTGGTTATTAACTCTATTAAATCATAAACAGTCAGTAATATACTTAATTACTGAGTAATAAAATGCCCAATGAAATTCATTGGGCATTTTAATTTATTAAATTATTTTAGAATAAGATAACTCATCATAAATTTTGGTCCTGGCATAGATAATATGCTTTTAATTCAATAGAGTTTTCATGAGCCATCTATGTTTACCTCTATATTTTTTAAGAAGATAGAACAAGCAAATAAAACTTTATAAAAACACATTATTATATTAAAAACTTAATTTAACTTATCTTAAATCAAAATAACTACACATTAAAAATAATATAAAAATACAGCTTTAATTAGATATGAGCACTTTTCAAAATGATGTAAATCTATTTTTTATGCAAAAAAATAATCAAATTATGATTTATCTCATTATTAAATTAATAAAAAATAAATAATAAGAATTTAACAAAGCTAATAATCAAATCATTCTCAAAATAAAAAGTCAATTACAAAAATATACAAATCGACATAAAGCCTACACATGCTAATATTTTATTCAGCGATACTTCATATACTTACCGCTACATTAATAATTAATTAACAATAAGAAGACCTTCGGAAAAATTTAACAAATACATACAAAAGGAACAATATATGAAAAAAATTGTAAAAAAAATATTATGTATCACATGCTGCTCTGCTTTATTAGTCAGTGGTTCTCAAATGGCTATTGCAGAAGATAAATCACAAGAAGATTTAAAACCTATTTCAGTAATTCTTAATGGTCCAGTTAACGCTGCCACTGTATGGTTTGCTGTAGCTGATGAACTTGGTTATTTCAAAGAAGCAGGCATGAAAGTTACATTAAAAGGTGGCTTTGGAGCATATCAATCAGCTCAACGTCTTCAGCGTCTTGATGACGTGAAATACGATTTTGCTTATGGTGATATTAACTCAAATATTGAAGAAGTTGCCAAATATCCAGAAACAGCAGGTATTGGAGTTTATATGGTGATGACAAAGTCTCCTTCTGCAATAATTGTTCCTGCAAATAGCAAAATCTCCCACCCAAAAGAATTAGAAGGTTTACGAGTTCTTCATCATGACCGAGATGTTGGAAAAGAAACTTTTGAACAACTTGCAACTGCAACAGGCACAGATATATCTAAAATTACTTTTATTGAAACAACTGGCGCATTCCCAAGATTATTTGACCAAATGGATGCTGGCAAGGGGGAAGCTGTGGTTGGCTATATTCCAACGACAACATCTGCCTTAGAAGCTAAAGGCGTAATCGTTAAAGATCGAATTAAATTTATACCATTTTCAGATTACTTACCAAATATGTATGGTAGTGCATTAATTGCCTCTCAAGACATGTATAACAATCATCCTGATGAAGTTAAAGCTTTTGTGAATGCATTAAATAAAGCAGTTGTATATACCAACGATAATCCTGATATGGCATTTGCACTTTTAATCAAAAGATATCCTCGCTGGTCTTTTGAAATGAAAGCAGCTGAGCGCAAGCGTTATTATAATACTATTATCAATGAAATGAACGCACCAGAAGCTGTAGAAAAATATGGTGTTGGTGGTGTTGATTATGATCGTTTACAAAGATCTATAGATGAAGCATATATTTCGCGCAATCTCCCAGTTAAACCTGAATTGAAAAAAGTATTTGACGATAGTTTTTTACCACCTTTAGATGAAAGAGTTAGAAAATTACACGCAAAATAAGTTTGATCAATTAATCGTGTTGAACTTGAATCAAATATAAGCACATGCTAAAGCAAATTATTTCATAACATTGCTTTAGCATGCCATACGAAGCATCAAAAATATTTGAATTAAATATATAATTTTATAAATATGTCGATAAATATGATTACTACTAGATTTTACACTCATATTTACCAAATTATCACGAGGTTTTTTTATGCAGAACATTCTTCCAAAAAGCTCAAAGAAAAATAAATTAAATTTGCTTTTGGGTGGTTTAATTACAACTTGTATAGCCATATCTACTCATAGCTTTGCTATAGCTGCTGATAATCTAGATTCATATAGTAGTACTTCTCAACCTATTTATTCAGCTTCTGATTTAAGCAGTCAAATTGGCACATTAGAAATTGCTACGGCTGTTAAAGTTCTAGAAAATTCTAATGATGCTGATAAAGTAGAATTAATTCTCTGGAAAAAAAGTGATGATGCCAATGATATTTGGTATGAAAGACTTGGCTTAAATATTCTTAGCACAACATTTAATGATAGTAGTTTCTTACAGAATAAAGACAATTTCTCCCTTCTTGAAACCATAGAAGATCCAACTACAAATACTGAGTGGCAAAAAATAAAAACTAATGTTTGGATCAAGAAAGGCTCTTTAAATGCATCAAATGATACTATTTGGAATGCCGCCAAAAAAACCTATCAAACTCACTGTAGCGAATGTCATGATCTACCACTAGAAACCCATGCAACTGCAAATGATTGGCCAGAAGTTTTTGCAGAAATGGTAGATTCAACAGAAATGAATGATACTGAATCAAAATTAGTATTAAAATATTTACAATACCATTCATCAGATTTTAAAAAAGAACAATAGTTTATTTCTATTAATATTAACTATAACAAGCCAATTATTTGTATTAGCTTGTTATAGTTTAATACTTCTCAACTACCCACATAAAGGCTTGAATATCAAGCATATCTTTTGGCTTTGCGCCTAATTTTATTAAATTATCATA
>CANRJX010000202.1 GCA_947631095.1 uncultured Wohlfahrtiimonas sp. | reverse complement strand
TATTGATACCTACTCACAACATTCTATCTATTTAATATAACCATATAATTTATAAGTATTTTCAATAAAAATATAAATTAAATTTACCTGTAAATAAATACGATAATACATTTATATTAATCTTTAACAATAGTCCTAAATTAAAATTTTTTTAATATATTTATAGAGAACATTAAGGCAACAAAAAAGCTACATTATTCTTTCTTTTGGAGTGTTTTAACAATAGAATAAGTGATTGCAAAAAAATCATCATTTTTTATAGTGGGTGAAGATAACATTAAGCCAACTGGCATATTATCAGCACCTTTTCCCATTGGAATACTTGCACTCTCCCAGTTTAAAAAATTACCGATCGATGTGTTTCTTAAAACTTGTAAATTAGTTTTTTGAAATAACTCTTCATCATCTTCTAGTGGTTGTAATAATGGCGCTTCCATCATTACGGTCGGCATAAGAATAATATGATTAGGAAATTGTGCTTGAGTATGTTGTATCCAAAATTTACGCAATTGTTCTAATGCAACAAAATCTTTCGCCGTCATAGTTTTGGCTCTGAACATTCTTTTAAGCACTCGAGGATTAATCAACTCTGCTTTTTCGCTGTTTAACACAGAACTATGAAAATAAAATGCTTCAGCTGCGGCAAAAGTTCCATGTTTTTCATTGATATCAAATAAAGCATCAATCGCATCCACATGTTCATATTTCACTGTCAATCCATTCGCTTGTAAGATCTCCAATGCTCGATGAAATTGCTGTAATACAGCTGCTGAACAATCATCTAATACTATATTAGTGGGCACTATAATGGATACCTTATTAGGTATAGATAGTTCAGATAAATTTTTTAAGATTCGATGGTGATATAAAGAATACATATCGTAACAATCTTGCAAACTATACGCCAAAGGCCCAATTCGATCTAAAGTAAATGACAAAGGAAACACATCCTCCTGACAATCCCATTGATCTGCTGATTTATAACCATACAATCCATGGAGTGCGGCAGGAACTCTTATAGATCCACTAGTATCAGTCCCCATACCGACACTGCACATTTGCGCACAGATCGCTAGAGCGGTTCCACTCGAAGATCCTCCTGGAACTCTTTCTTCTCCTTTCTTAGAATACCAATTTGGATGCGTAGTAAATTCAGGATTAATACCTAAACCTGAATATGCAAATTCTGACAAACAAACTTTACCCAAATTAATTCCACCTTCTGCTGTGAAAATTTTGATAGCTTCTGAATCTTCTAGTGCTAATGGCGCATCAGCATAGGCTAATGAAGCTGCTGTTGTAGTTACATTTTTCATATGAAATAAATCTTTCCAAACCATTGGTACACCATCAAAAATTCCTAATGGCTTTCCAAATTGCCAACGTACTGTGCTTGCTTTAGCCTCTTCTAATGCTCGCTGCTCCGCAATATGTATAAAAATACCTGGCGCGAGCTCTTTCGCTCTCGCTAAAATTTTTGATACATACTCTAAAGGTGTAGTTTTACGAGCTTGGTATGCTTCATGTAACTCTCTAATTGAATAATAAAACATATCTCTCCAACTATAATTGATTCATAAACGTATAAAATGACTTTTGTATTTTTTGGATATCAATATCTCTAGTGATAAAAACAATACGAGATTTCTTGTCTATCCACGGCCACTCCCTCAAATGCTCAGGTTGGTAAATACAGTGTTGAACACCATGAATAACAACGGGTTGCTCGTGATCTTTAAGGCTTAATACTCCTTTGACTCGTAAAATATTTGCGCCATATTTTTGCAATAACAAATTCAACCACACACCGAACACCAACCAATCTATTTCATTTTCATAATCTATCACTATGCTTTTCACTTCTGCATGCTGTTGATTCTCTTTTGCCTGAAATAACATATATTTTTTAGTTGAGATCTGTTTATCTACAAAGTTTTCTGACAATAATGCTTCAATGTCATTAATCTCTTCTACTGTTTTAATCACGGCATCAAAATTTATTTGTCTTAATTCATTTTTAATGTCTAAACATGCTTTTGCATCTACAATATCAACTTTACTCAATAATATTTGCTGCCCTGCTATGACTTGAGCCAACCATTCAGGATGTAATTTTTGCTGTAAAGCAGAGTTTTCAGAATCTACAATTGTTGTTAAACCTTGTACTGTTATCTGTCCTTGTAAATGTACATCTTGCGTTAATGTACTTAAAATAGATGCTGGATTCGCTAATCCTGTTGTTTCCAAAATAATTCGATCAAAATGTGGTATTTCTCCATGATTGCGCATCTTCAATACATCTAATAAAGTCTCTTTCATATCTGTTAAAACAGTACAGCAGATGCAACCATTTTTTAGCAAATAGGTATTATTAGCCAAGGGTTTCACTAAAATATCATCGATACCAACTTCACCAAGCTCATTGATCAAGACTAACGTTCTTTGTCCATTTTCACTGCGAAGCATTTTTTGAATGAATGTTGTTTTCCCACTGCCTAGAAAGCCAGTCACGATATGAATTGGTATCATTTACTCTTTATCCCACTGAGATTATCTAAAAACTGATCATCTAATACATCGATATCTCTATTAATCATCATGTGTACTTCTGACCACAAAGCACTTAAGCCATTTACGACTACCGTCTTGCCTGTTTGATTTTGCAATAAATAGTTCACACCTTGAAAATCAGAGACATTCATGCCGTAATATTTTAAAATTTGATTAGGGGCTGTTGAACATTGAGGTTTCAAATAAAAAAGCAAGCGGTAGAATATTATCGTCAAACAAAACCTACCACTT
>CANRJX010000201.1 GCA_947631095.1 uncultured Wohlfahrtiimonas sp. | reverse complement strand
GTTATTCACTGGGTATCTGCTGAAACAGCCGTAGATGCACAAGTGAATTGCTATGATCGTTTATTCACAGTTCCACATCCTGACCGTGAAGAAGGCGAGATTTTTGATTACATCAATCCTAATTCTTTAACAGTCAAAAATGCAAAAGTTGAACCTGCACTTCAAGATTCTCCTGCTGAAGTGGCTTATCAATTTGAACGCGAGGGCTATTTTGCTCGTGATCGTAAAGCAGATTCATTGGTATTCAATCGAGTCGTAACATTAAAAGACAGCTTCGGAAAATAACCAATGTCATTTTTTAACGCAGTAATGGAGCAGTTCAATCTTGTACTGCTCTATAAAAATATATTGTGGGAAGGCTTTCTTCTCACAATTCAATTGGGATTATTTTCCCTCTTAGTCGCAATCGTTCTAGGAACATTAGCAGCCCTCGGATCATTCAGCGAATCAAAGTTTATACGTGGCACCGTCATCACTTATACAACTGTAATCCGTGGCATTCCTGACATCGTATTAATTTTCTTGTTTTACTACGGCATGCAAACGCTTTTGAATAAAACCACAGAGTATTTTGGGATGGAAATTATTCAAATTAATCCATTTGTTGCAGGTGTCATCACTATTGGATTTATGTTTGGTGCATTTATGGCAGAAAGCTTTCGTGGCGCCCTATTGTCCGTCCCCAAAGGACAAAAAGAATCTGCACTAGCGCTTGGCATGTCTTACCCTCGTGTATATTTAAAGATCGTGATTCCACAAGCGATGCGCTTCGCAATTCCTGGGCTTAACAATAACTGGCTGGTTTTATTAAAAGCCACTGCGTTGGTTTCATTAATCAACCTCCATGATTTTTTATTTATTGCAAGAAGCAGTGGCAGTTCAACACGCGCACCCTTCACATTTTTAATCACAGTGGCCATTGGATATTTAATCTTAACATCGGCTTCTATTCTGGTCGTAAAATGGCTCGAAAAACGATTTTCAAAAGGTGTAGCAAAAGGAGCATTCTATGAGTAATTTATTTACAGAATATGCACCGCTATTTGCAAATGGTATTTGGGTAACATTGCAACTAACATTGATCTCATCTTTTATTGGTTTAGTATTTGCACTGCCTTTAGCATTTGCATCTCTGTCCAAAAACCCATTGTTTTATATGCCGGTTAAATCCTTTAGCTATTTTTTTAGAGGCACACCTTTATTGGTGCAAATATATCTTTTGTACTATGGCTTAGGGCAATTTTCAGCAGAGCTAAGACAAGTTCCATGGTTATGGAATATCATCAAACAGCCTTATTGGTGTGCTATTATCGCATTTAGCTTAAACACATGCGCTTATACCATTGAGATTTTTAAAGGTTCATTTAAAAATACTTCTAAAGGTGAGATAGAAGCTGCAATCGCAATGGGAATGAGCAAATGGACAATATTCCGCCGCATTATTTTCCCATCGGGCTTTAGACGCGCCTTACCCGCTTACAGCAACGAAGTAATATTTATGCTACATGGCACTGCGCAGGTCTTTGTTATTTCATTAGTCAACTTAGATATATTAGAAGTCGCAAGAAAAATGCAACGCGCAACTTTTATGGAATTTACGCCTTATTTAATCGCAGCATGTTTATATTTAATCATTACTTTTGCAATGGTTTATATATTCAGAAAATGTGAAAAACGCTGGCTTTCTTATTTACAACCAATCAATTAATATTATCTTTGACTTAATGACATAAATCACGATAATAATCTTATTAAAATCCAAGGGGCACGACATGATGAATCTTCCAAATTTACTCACTTTATTTAGAATTTTCATCATCCCTATTTTTGTATTAATTGCCTTGGTAGATATAGATTACACATGCTTTGGTGTACCACTTAAAAATATTCTATTGTGCGCACTCTTTGCAATTGCCGGCGTAACTGATTGGCTAGATGGCTATTTAGCTAGAAAGCTTAATGTCACATCATCTTTTGGCGCTTTTTTAGATCCCGTCGCAGATAAATTAATTGTTGCCGTGGCATTAATTGTGATTGCTGTTGCCAGACCTGATTCTTTACTCATCACATTGTGCACCATCATCATTATTTGCCGTGAAATTACCATCTCAGCGCTGCGTGAATGGATGGCATCATTGGGCAGAAGAAACTCTGTTGCGGTTTCTTGGATTGGTAAATGGAAAACTACATTCCAAATGGGTTCAATTGGTTGCTTATTGTTTGAATATCACTTCTTTGGCTTACCAATTTTCTTAATTGGAGAAATAGGGTTAATCATTGCATCACTATTAACCCTATATTCAATGATGGATTATTTAATCTTGGCCTATAAAAGCGAAAAAGCTCACCAAAATAAATAACTTTAAGATTGCATTGCCTTGCCAATGTCTCTGATAAATTTTTCCACAATCATTATGGAACGAAGCTCATTACTCGGTGCAGGATGAGCTTCATTGATTTGATTCATTCGAAAATTCATCCATACATCCAAATCCTCACCACGTAGTGCAGTAATCGCCTCATTCATAAACCATAAAACATAAGGTGAGCTTTGTAGTTGCACTGATATTTTAGTCGTTTTACCATTTTCAACTTTCGTTTTAATCTTTATTACAGCATCATTTTGGTTCAACTCAAAAGCATGAGTTGCTTCAAAATCATCATCTTCCAGTAATACCAAATCAATATTGCCCTGTGCTTTCAATATTAATGTTGCTTCATCACTTTTTTGCCCACGTGATATTTTTTGCAATTGATCAATCGCCTTGGATAAATCATAAATGGCTTGTTTAAAATCACATTCTAATAAATCTCGACCCAAGCTAATGCGCACACTTTCTCTTGCA
>CANRJX010000200.1 GCA_947631095.1 uncultured Wohlfahrtiimonas sp. | reverse complement strand
AAGTAAATTTGGTTTGGCGATTAAATTTTACTTTCTCGCTATTTTTTTGAACAGAAAATGTCAACAGACCCTAATAAAAAATGCAAAAAAAATCAATGGCAAAAAATTAAACATATTAAATATGAGGTGCTTTTACTTTCTTATGGTAGATTAACAATATAGTCACATTGTATAACTTTTATCACACTATTTAACTTCGTAAGTAGCATTTTATGATTCTTCAGCAGTATAAAATTGTTTTTGGTGGAACGATGGGGGCAGGTAAATCTGCAGCGATTAATGCTCTATCGGATATTCCTGTCGTGAGTACAGAAGCTGTTAATACAGACTTGGATGCGCACAGTAAATATTTAACCACTGTTGGCATTGATTACGGTGAAATCAGCTTAGAAGATGGTACGAAGATAGGTTTATATGGTACGCCAGGTCAAGACCGTTTTGACTTTATGTGGACCATTGTGTGTCAAGGTGCAATTGGTACGGTGGTGTTGATTGATCACTCAAATCCCGACCGATTGAAAGATTTAGAGTTCTATTTGGATGCTTTTCAAAAATACAGCACAAATATTGTGATTGGTGTAACACATATTGATGAGCAAAATGATCAACTATTAAAAATTTATTATGACTGGATGAGTGTGAATAACCGTCATCATCCGTTGTTTGCAGTAGATGCAAGACAAAAAGATGATGTGTTGTTAATGATTGAAACGCTGATAGCATCATTAGAAGTGCAATCTGTTGCTGCAGAAATTGAGTAGGGGTGGGCATGTTACCGTTAAATAATCAGCGTCAAATTCCACAAGAGTTGACAGATCAAGCCCGCAAACATATTCACGATTTATTAAATATGGTGGCTGGTGTTGATTTCATCATGCTGTGTTCATCGGATGGTTTTGAATTGGCTGTTGCCAGTAAAAAGAATCTCGTAAACAGCGGCAAGATTGCAGCAGTCAGTAGTTCTATTTTAGCAATGGTTTCTGCGTTTATTTCAGAAATCCATTTGGCTGGATGTAAAACCATTACTTTGGATGCAGACAACGGCAAGGTAATTCTCACTGCGGTTGAGCATCCACAACATCCAATGGTGTTAGTTGCTGTGGCATCTAAAGATGTGCTCATTGGTCAGCTACTCTATGCCATTAAGAAAACAGCAGAAACAATAGCTCAATCTTAAATTTAGTAAATACTGGCAAAACAATAAGGTTATATCAGTCCTTATTGTATAAATAGTCTATAGGTTTAAATAGTTATGAAAAAAGCATTTAATGTGGCAATTTTTGGTTTAAATTTAGAAACGTTAGACCAAATGAAAAACCAGTTATTGCTTTCGGTGCCAACAGATGTAAATGTGCAATGGGTGAATATCTCAAGTAATGAAATTGATTTATTACTTGTGAATGACATGTTTTTTGATTCACCAAATATTCAGCGTGTGATTCAGCAGCAGAAGTCTTATTTACGTTTGGTAAAAGATGTTAATCAGGCAGGTAGTATTATTGAGGATAAATTATTTTATCCATTCACTCGTCTGAATCAGCTCGTTGAATGGTTACAACAGCGTTATTTTAATTATATGGGCCGTCAGGTTAATCCTATTGAGGATAATTTTGTGTTGAATAGCGCTCGAAATTCTGCAGCACAATATTCGCAAACTAAAGTAGATCATAAGTCGGTGTTTAATGAAATTTTCACACCACGAAATGGCTATATTCAATTGTATGATCACACGGGTTTTCTGGCATTAATTGATACCAGAACAGAGCGGGTTTGGTTTGAGCAGAATCAAGAGTTGTACAGTTTAAAAGACACTATTAATCAAACTTATGCAAAGAATTCATTTGTACATGAGATGATTAAAGATAAAACACCTTACGATTTAAGAACTTGGTTATGGCAAGCCATCTCACATTCAGGTGATTTAGATTTACCAAAGGTAGATGCTGACCATGTTTTTAAATTAAATATATGGCCACAATTTGAAAAAAGTTTAGACCGTAAAGATAACTTAAAAATCGCAGCTTGTTTTGCTTTAGGTGCAAAAGTACAAGATGTTCAACAGCATCTAGGAATTTCTCTAGAGCGTGTGAAAAAATTTGTCGCAATTGCACAAACTTTGAAATTGGGTGAGCTAATTGAGGCGGATGCAGCAAAATTCAGTATTGAACAGAAGCAAGAAAATTCTGGTCAGGTGAATAAACTACGCAGTTTCTTCGGAAAATTGCGAAAAAAACTAGGTTTATAATTTTAAATGGGGTGTACACCCTAAACTTGAGGTGAAAAAATGGCACGTATTAGTTTAGATACATTAACAAGTATTGATGGTTTCGTAGCAGCTGCTTTAGTTGACACTGAAAGTGGTTTGGCTTTGGCGACCCAAGGTAGCGGTATTGATTTGGAGCTTGCTGCAGCGGGTAACACTGAAGTTATTCGCGCAAAGCGCAAAGTTGCAAAAGCTTTACAATTAAATGACAACATCGAAGATATTCTTATCACTTTAGGTAAGCAATATCACTTAATCCGTCCATTGGACAGTAACGAAAACTTATTCTTGTATTTGGTTTTAGACCGTTCTAAGTCTAACCTTGCAATGGCGCGTTATGAATTAAAAGCATTTGAAAAAGAACTTGATTTTTCTTAATCAGCTGCACATTGATTCGATAAGTGAATCCAAAAATACCAGCTTTAAAGCTGGTATTTTTTATTGAATACAGCATTAGTTTGTGAAATAAACATGCTGTGCAATTTTAATCGTTTCTACATGTAATTGTACTAAGGGTTCAAGTGCCTGATAGCCACCTGCAAGTACAACCATGAGTGGAATACCGTGTTTTTTTGCCAATGAAAATA
>CANRJX010000199.1 GCA_947631095.1 uncultured Wohlfahrtiimonas sp. | reverse complement strand
GTCCTGAAATGATCGGTACAATCGTCAAAGTCCTTATTGATGAAGCAAGCACTTATGACCTCTTTGGCACACTTGCTAAATAGACAGAAATAAAATTTAACAATCTTATTTAATAATATTTAATAATCAGAAAATAGAAAAACAAAATCCCAGCATTTTAAAATGCCGGGATTTTGTTTAATCAGTTCACCTGAAACGTTAGTTATAAAAGCCATTCGATCGGAAGCCAAGTCATAAACTTAACAAGGCCTCGTTGAAAAACATTGGTGTTTGGCTCTACATCATAAGTCTTAACAAGTACACCATCTTCGTAGACCTGCCAACGAAGTTTTTCATCCTCCGACACAACTTTATAAGATCTTTCCAGAAGCCCTTCTTTAATTCCCTTTTGAATTTTAGAGGCCAACTGCTTATTGAGAATGACCATTCCCATTTCTGTATTAAGCTTGGCAGAACGAGGATCTAAGTTTAATGAACCTATAAAAAGCCGCTCTCCGTCTACCACAAAAGTTTTAGCGTGCAAACTCGAGGCTGAACTACCCACTAAACCTTTATCTCGGATATCTGGTACATCATCCACATATTGCTTCTTAAGCTCATAGAGCTTAACGCCTGAATCGACTAACTCTTTGCGATAATTAACATAACCAGCATGAACAATAGCAACATCCGTTGCATCATAGGAATTAGTCAAAACAGAGATATCCAATCCATCTGCGACCATTCCTTTCATAAACTTAGCACCCTCACCCGTCGGTACAAAATAAGGAGATACAAAAAGGATCTCCTCATTGACGTCCCCAATAGCTTTCACTAGCGGATTAAAAAAATCATCCTCACTCCACACCCCTAATGCTTTACTAGGTGGATCGGATACCAAGAGAGCTTCTGACCACTGCCAATCTAGTTGATTATTAATTAACCGCTCAAGCAGATTAGATCTCATTAAGGCAGATTGATAAGTCTCCACATCTGCTCGATACTTTGTTTTGTGAAGCTTATCTAAAACAGCCTCATAATCATTACCATACTCTTTAGTGATGATTGTATCTGCGGGATAAGATAATACACTATTCCAATAACCATCAAAATCTTGCGAAAGATACTTCACGATATTACCAATAGCAATGACATCAAGATCCGCAAAAACCATCCCATCACCTGCTGCAAAATACTCATCACCAATATTGCGCCCACCAATAATCGCAGCTTCTCCGTCTACAATAAATGACTTATTATGCATGCGATGATTAAGACGTTTAAAGTCGATTAGATAACCTAAAAATCTCACCTTTCGATTGGTAAAAGGATTAAATAGGCGGATTTCAATATTGGGGTGATCATTTAATATTGAGAGAAGATCATCCATCCCTCGAGTATTATTATCATCTAACAAAAGTCGAATGCGTACTCCTCGCTCTGCGGCAGCATAGAGCTCTCTAAAGAGCATCATTCCTGAGGTATCTGGATGCCAAATATAGTATTGCAAGTCAATTGATCTCTCAGCTAATTGAATCAAGGCGCTTCTCGCAACAAAAGCATCAAGGGGATCCACCAACTCAATAATGCCGGTTAAACCATTATCTTCCTTCGACTCCTCTGCCACGACTTTCGCAACCTTAGTATCAGAGGAAGGCTCTAACGCATAACTAGCTGTTTTCTCAATCATTGGCAAGGGCTTCACAGCACATGCGGCAAGCACCATTAATACGAGCGTGATTGCAAGGACAGCAAATAACAATATTTTAATCATACGAATCACACTCTAACCTCTTTTGAATCATCGTTATCTGATGATAGAAACATTAACGCGCCAATCAAAGACTATTTGGAATGAACTATTTGGAATAAGTTTACATCCACCTACTATCTAATTCTTGATCGATGATCAACTTCTGACAAAACGCTTCATTCTTTTTTGATAATCTCTTAATATAGGGAACATGCGCATATCAAACTTCACGGCAAGCGACCATCTCAACATAATATAGAGGTAGATATCCGCAACGGTAACTTCGCGTCCTAATAAAAAAGTATTGGCATTTTGGTTAAGATGCGCCTCAATATAGGTAAAATGTGCTGTAAGATTCTCCTTACCGACATGAAGCCACTCTTCACAAACACTCTGCTCAAACATCTTTCTAAAAAATGGTTGATATGATTTATGCAATTCAGTCGCAATATAATTCATCCATTCTAAATGTCGAATGAATAATAAATTCGTCATCGGAAATAATGTCTGCTCTTTAACAAGTGATGCAAGATAAGCGCTAATCGCAATAACTTCTGTAATAATCTCTCCATTTTCAAGATGAAGTGCCGGCACATAACCTTTTGGAGAGACCTTTTCAATCGTCATTCCATCATCCGAAATTTCTGTCGCAAATCTCATAATAATCAGTTCAAGCGTAATACCGAGCTTATCCGCTAAAATGACAATCACATCCGAACAAGAACCCTCTGATATATACAACTTCATTTTATTCATGAGTAGATTTAAGTCCCTTCATTATCTTATTTAAAATCATTATTATTAGTAATAATACCAATGCCGGCATTCAACACCAAGCTCTAATGGGTGTACAATTTCATCCCAATTATATTTTTACCCATCAGCGATAGCATGAATATCTCACTTATCAACACCTACCGAGTGATGTTATTGGACAATTTACACAGAATTCTTTAGATTGATAGTCGATAGAATCGATGATTCAGATAAAACAGATAGAGTATTGCAAAGATAATCTCTTACGAATATCTAGCCTACACTAACAAAAAACATCTCACAACATAGGAGCCTTTATGAAATCCATTGCTGATATTTCTGCACGTCGCTATACCTGTAAAGCTTATGACCCCACTAAAAAGATCTCATC
>CANRJX010000198.1 GCA_947631095.1 uncultured Wohlfahrtiimonas sp. | reverse complement strand
TTAGGAAAACGGTTGGGAGAAATGCATCAGCTTCTCTCAAAAAGTGACTCTTCCGGTAGATTCGGGACTCATAAAAGTACTAAGAAGTATCTAGATATTTTTACGTCTAATGTACTGGAAAAAATAGATTTTTTATTTGAATTATCATCGCCAATAAAAGAAATAAATGATTTTTTTGGGAAAAAATCGTCATTGATTGCCAAAATAAAACGGCTTATAAAATCGTCAGTTAATAGCCCACTCATTCGAGTGCATGGAGATTTATCTCTATCGCAAGTGTTGGTCGCATCCGATGACGCCCACTTTATTAATTTCGGTATTAATCATTCATCTTTGCACCCAGAGCAAGGACTCTTCCATAGTCCGCTACAGGATGTTTCCGATGTGATTTGTTCATTTAGCGATGCCATAGAGGCTGCGGTAGAAAGTCTACAAACCATGGATGTGGCAGCAGATGTTGGAAGACTTAATGACTTAGCTGAAATCCACCAAACGCGAGTAAAAGAAAATTTTATT
Organism: uncultured Wohlfahrtiimonas sp.; assembly: GCA_947631095.1. Lineage (GTDB taxonomy): Bacteria > Pseudomonadota > Gammaproteobacteria > Cardiobacteriales > Wohlfahrtiimonadaceae > Wohlfahrtiimonas. The sequence goes on along the minus strand of CANRJX010000198.1, from coordinate 2,385 downwards.
GAGGCCTACTTCAATGAAATTAACAGTTCATTTTTAGATCGAGAAAAATCGAGTGATTTGATTCGTCTATTTTCTATTCTTAAACGAATAGACGACATTAAGATCGCATCCGACACCAATAAGATAACTCATGTGCATTGGCTAAGACTTTTAGAGATGTTAAAACAATGAGACTTAACTACACATTAAATTATTTTTATATAGCTTTTTTATTAATTATTATTTCTACAAGTTCTCTAAAAATTAACATTACGTTAGGTAACGAACGAAAAAAAATCAATAACCGTCTAAGCTTTCTGGCAGTGGGTAATATTTATCTGCTCATTAAACCTATCCATATAGAAGAGGACGTAAAAATGAAGATTCAGAAATATTTATTCACCAGCTTTTTCGCAATGATCTTTGGTGCCTTATCTTGCTTAGCCTTGGCCGTCGATAAAATCGATGCCGATGATTTTGTTGATAAAGCGTCTTCAAGCGGGGTTGCTGAAATTGAAAATGCAAAATTAGCCTTAGAGAAATCGAAATCTACCAGCGTAAGAACCTTTGCTCAAAAAGTGATTACCGACCACACGGCTGCCAACGCCGAATTAGGCCGTATTGCTGGGCAAAAGAATTTGAAACTCTCTGGCGATGAGAGTTTAGTTGCTAAAGCTAAAAACTGGGCATTGGATCTGAGAGACGACTCATTTGATAAAGCCTATGCAGAAAATCAAGTGACATCTCATGAAAATAGCGTTGAGCTATTTGAGCGTGCTGCAGCATCGGATGATGCCGAAATTGCAGCGTTTGCCAGAAAAACACTTCCTACGCTTAAAGCACATTTAGACGCAGCAAGAAATTTAGTCAATCAAACTGATCGCGATTCCAATAATCGTGGAAACAATAGCTCGAGCTATCACTCACTTAACCACTCTAGCGCTTCATCAGTACCCGGCAATCTAGGCACTCAAGGCACTGGCGGTCCTGCTGGCGGCACTACCGGTGGTTATCCATCAGGTACACCAAGTGGTAGCAATAGCTCACTCTAGTCAAGCTGACGCCGCACTCTCATTGAGCAACGTTATTCGTTGCTCAATTTTCCGTTCACATTCTGTATTCAATTTATAAGGGGAAATGTATGTTTATCCCACGTAGTCAGCAAGGCAGCGTCTATGAGCCGCCCTCTATTACCCTCTCACTTATTGTTAAAAATACTCTTGTTACATCATTAAATCTGGGACAGCAGGCAAACAACGACTCAATTTTTGCTCAGGATGCCACGCCGCCTATTACGTCTCCGGCACATCCTAATAATCCGGAACCTTCACCAGAGATAGACCCTGCACCCACTGCGCCTTATCCAGAAATTGATCCTGTGCCATCGCCTTCCGCTCCGGAAATAAACCCCACCTCACCAAGCCCAGAGCAACCCGGCCAACCCAATCAGCCTACTCCCCCTATTCAGCCTGAGGATTTACCACCTGCCGAGCCAGATGATCCCTCGCCAACAATAGACCCGAACAATCCACCTGACCCTATAAAGGAAGGCCCCGCAACATCTGATGATCCTACACAAACGATTAAGCCCTACCTCGATACTTATTAATATTGCTTAAACGCCCAGTTGTTATTGGCAATAACTGGGCTTAATGCTAAATAAATATTCCCTGTAATATTTCCCCTTCTTGAATGGTTTTATTTTCAGGAATACGAACAAGGCAGTTGGCGTGCATTAAATTAGACAACATATGAGATTGCTGTTTCGGCAAACTAGAAAGTTTAAGTGTGCCTTGCTCAAAACTTGCTGACATTCTTAAAAAGCGTTCACGAAGATCGGGTTTGATGTGATCACTCATGACGCCAGTAAACCACTCAGTTCCCGCCGGTGATCCTTGTAAACTTTTAAGTAGCCTATCGGCATAAATATGAAGGCCCACGTACACCGACGCCGGATTTCCCGGTAAACCTAGCAAATAACATGTCGATCCATCTTCACGCTGATAGTGAGCAAAAAAGAGGGGTTTGCCGGGTTTTTGTTTCACTTTCCAAAAAACCTCGGCAAATCCAATAGTAAGTGCAACGGGCCGAATAAAATCATAATCCCCCACCGAGACGCCACCGGTGGTGATAATAACGTCGTAATGCTGTGATAAATGCTTAAGTAACTGATGAACCTCCTGCTCGTCATCTTTTGCAAAAAATGTATCCACTTTTCTATTTTGCTGCTGAAACCACGCTGTTAATAATGGCGTATTTGCATCAAATATTTTTCCAGAATCGACATTCTCGGTGGAGTCGGCTACTTCATCGCCGGTAATCACTGCTGCCACTTTCGGATGAGGGTATACAGCCACATGTTTCACTCCCGCCATACTCAGTGATGCGATGGCACCCGCATGTAAT
>CANRJX010000197.1 GCA_947631095.1 uncultured Wohlfahrtiimonas sp. | reverse complement strand
TGGGCTGTAGCCAAGCGGTAAGGCAGCGGGTTTTGATCCCGCCATCCCCAGGTTCGAATCCTGGCAGCCCAGCCAAAATTTTCTTTCTTATTGATTTTGTAGATTTAGCGCACAATGCTTATGAAAAATATAGTAATATATCAGTTCTACAAATATCACCCTCACTTAAATCACTTTTTAATCAAGGAAAAATAATCATGAGCAATGCTCAGATGATGATCTTTGCTGGTAACGCGAATCCAGAATTAGCTAATCGAATTGTTGAACATTTAGGAATGACTCTAGGTGATGCAACGGTCGGTCGTTTTTCTGATGGCGAAGTTATGGTCTCTATTAATGAGAACGTGCGTGGTAAAGATGTATTCTTAATTCAGCCTACATGCTTTCCAACCAATGATAACTTGATGGAATTGTTAGTAACGATTGATGCGTTACGCAGAGCTTCAGCAATGAGAATTACAGCAGTGATTCCATATTTTGGTTATTCAAGACAAGATAGACGTCCTCGTTCAGCACGTGTTCCAATCTCAGCAAAAGTTGTTGCGAATATGATTACAAGTGTTGGCTGTAACCGTGTTTTGACAATCGATCTCCATGCTGATCAAATTCAAGGCTTCTTTGAAATTCCAGTAGATAATATTTATGCAACGCCAGTAATGTATCGAGATATTATTGGTCTTCAGCAAGAAAATTTATGTATTGTTTCTCCTGATGTTGGCGGTGTATTACGTGCGCGTGCAATTGCTAAACAGCTAGAAACAAATGATCTTGTAATTATTGATAAACGCCGTCCTGCACCAAATGTTTCAGAGGTTATGAATATTATTGGTGATGTACGTGGTAAAAACTGTGTCATCGTTGATGATATTGTTGATACTGCAGGTACTTTGGCTGCAGCTGCGAATGTTTTGAAAGACAATGGTGCTTTATCTGTTCGTGCTTATTGCTCGCATCCAATTTTATCTGGTAAAGCAATTCAAAATATCGAAAATTCTGCATTAGATGAAATGATTGTAACGGATACAATCCCATTAACTGAAGCTTCAATGCAGTGTGAGAAAATACGTGTATTGTCTGTTTCTCATATTATTGCGAATACTATTCGTCGTATTCATGCAGAAGAATCAGTCAGTAGTCTTTTTGCTTAATTAACAATTTGAGTTATATTGTAAAGCCAGATTATTTCTGGCTTTTGTTTTATAAAGAGGATTAAAAATGTCACGCACAGTATTTTGTCAAAAACTCAAAAAAGAATCAGAGGGCTTAGCTCGTCCAATGTATCCTGGTGAACTCGGGACTAAAATTTTTGAAAATATTTCTAATGAAGCTTGGCAATTATGGTTAAAGCAACAAACCATTTTAATCAATGAGTATCGTGTTAATCCTTTGGATCCTAATGCTCGTAAGTTTATTGAAGAGCAAATGGTGCAATTTTTCTTTAATGACAGTGATATTGAATTGCCAGAACAGTTTGTACCACAGAAATAAAACTAACCGCTCATTTGAGCGGTTGTTTTTTATGTAGGATTGATTACGCCTAATCGCGTATCTTCGAGTAAAGGGTATTCATAGCTATTAAAAAATTGATAATGCCACCATTCATGTGAGTAATTATCAAATCCTGCATTTAGCATCATTCCTGCTAGTATCAGACGATTTTTTTGAGCTTCTATCGATACATTATAATTAGCATGCCAAGATTCCGGTAGAAAGCTATCAAATGGTGTGCCCATATCTAATAATTCGTTAGTATTTATATCAACTAACCCGACATCTAATGCAACGCCACGGGAGTGGGGAGAGCCTCGTTTGTGTGGATTGGCAAGAAAATCTGGATCTGGCGTATGATCCCAGAAAATAAATTGTGCTGCTGGTGGGCGGTATGCATCATATACCACAAACTTTAGTCCAATATTTTTGGCTTGTTCAATCGCTTTTTGAAATTTAATTTCAGCATCTTTGTGCAATAAAACTCGCGCTTGATTATAAACAGGTTTTCCTGTGAAGTTTCGCTCATCAGAGTAGGGCATATCAATAATAATATTATGAGATTTTTCTGTTAATTCGACTAAATTACTATTCATTTCGACTCCTGATAAACATTAAAATGGGGTTAGCATGATAGCTTTTTTAATCATTTTATATAAAAATGATTAAATAATAATCAAATCAGTAGAAAAGTGTAAATTCGTGTTGACGAGTATATCAAACATCTCTATAATTCGATTCCTCAACACAGTACGGACATGTAGCTCAGCTGGTTAGAGCACAGCACTCATAATGCTGGGGTCGGTGGTTCGATTCCACCTATGTCCACCATATATAAAAGCCTAAAGCCCAGTTAAATACTGGGTTTTTTGCTATCTGAGATTTGGAATGTTCACAAAATAGTACACAATAAGTTCACAAAATATGAAACGTACAATTTTTTTCATTTAAATATACGAGTTATTCAGATATATGAATGTAGATAGAAATGAGTAGGGTAATTATCCAAAATATTTATCTATGTTTATCCTGGCGAATAAAAATATTATTCAAAATAAAAATCTCTAAGAAAAAATCACCTCGCCACGGCGGGCTTTGTGTAGAAAAGTGTTATTTTTTGCGGGAAAATCATGCCGATATTAGTACCAAACATTGCGTTGGTTGGCATAAATACTGAGAAGATGATGAATCGTGCTGCTTAATTCAAAGATATGAATATTTACAGATTACTAATATTGACCTATACTGTCAAATATAAACACTTTAACTTGGGAGATTTTCATTATGCAGCATGACGCTCATAATATAAATTTGCTAATTGTCTTGGCGACATCCAATCCAATCCTTTTTGAATCCTAGTTTGATTGTATTCAAGCTCAATATACTGAGTAATATCAGCCTTCGCTTCACATCTTGTTTTGTAATCTTTGTGATAGACCAATTCATTCTTTAA
>CANRJX010000196.1 GCA_947631095.1 uncultured Wohlfahrtiimonas sp. | reverse complement strand
TATTTTGTGATCTTTTAGCATTTGCTGATTATAAAAAACTCCTACAAAATTTGCAGGAGTTTGTCAGCAACCTGAAAGAGCCGTAAGGCTCTTTTTGATTATGACTCTATTAATTTATTAATGGTTAAACTCTGATTTTGGTAATAACCATGTTAAAAATCCTAAAACAGGTAAAAATGACGTAAATACAAATACAGTTTGTAAGCTTGTGACATCAGCTAACCATCCTAAGAATAATGCCCCCATTCCACTCATACCAAACATTAAACCAAAGAAAATCCCTGCGATCATGCCCACATTACCAGGTACTAACTCCTGAGCAAATACAACGATTGCAGAGAAGGCAGAAGCTAATATTAAACCGATGAAAACTGATGCAATGATTACACCCATAAATGGTAAATGAGGCAATGCTAACGTAAATGGCAATGCACCCACCATAGAAAACCAAATCACTTTACGTCTACCAATTTTATCGCCAATTGGCCCACCAAAGAATGTTCCCACAGCAATCGCCGCTAAAAATACAAAGACTAAGATAACGGCAGTCGAACGTTCTAAACCAAATTTATCAATCAAATAAAAGCTAAAATAATTCGTGATGTTCGACATATAGAAATATTTAGCAAAAATTAATGTCGCCAAAATTCCTAAAGACCACATTGTTCGTCTTTTTCCATAAGGGAACGTTACTTTTTTATGTTTATTTTGCTGTGCAGCTTTCTGATGAGGACTTCCCCAGTGACCTAAATAAGCCAATAAACCAATTGCCATAACGCCAATGCCTGCAAACCATAAAATATTATTTTGGTTCGCATATTTAACGACAATTATCCCAGCGATCAAAGGCCCCAATGACGAACCTAAATTACCCCCCACTTGGAAAATGGATTGCGCCAAGCCATATTTCCCACCTGAAGCAATTCTCGTTAATCTCACGGCCTCTGGATGAAAAACTGATGAGCCGATGCCCATCATGCCTGCTGCGATTAATAAATGCGTATAGTTACTCGCAAAACCTAATACTGTAATGCCAATCGTAGTGGCTAACATGCCGAAAGGTAATAAATATGGCATTGGATGGCGATCTGTAAAAAACCCTATGCCTGGTTGCAGCAATGATGCTGTCATTTGATACACCAAACTAATCAAACCAATTTGTGCAAAATCCAGCATAAAATTAGTTTGTAATAATGGATAAACCGCAGTCAGCATCGATTGAATAATGTCATTACACAGATGCGCCATACCGAGCATTAATAATATAGGATAAGCGGTTTTCATTGCGCTTTTAGTTTGTGTCACAGCTATTTCCTTAAATTTTTACAAGATTATCATTTAAGCAGATATTTAATTTATTGCACGAAATTAATCCTAATTTATTTTTGACTCAGAACAGTCAGATTATGAAGTTCCCTGTTATAATTTCGCCATAACAATAACAACAGGAAATTTTATGAAAAAAATCCTTCTCTCAATAAGTCCTATAATCATTGCTGCAATCACATTACTCATTCCTGTTCCTGATGGACTTCAACCTCACGCTTGGTACTTCTTTGCTATTTTCTTAGGCTGTGTTGTTGGATTAATTCTTGAGCCTTTACCCGGTGCCGCGATCGGTTTAATCGGAGTCACTGTCATCGCTGTATTTGCGAATCATGTTCTATTTAGTCCTGAACAAATGGATGTGCCTGGGTTTAAATATGCAAACCAAGCTTTCAGCTGGGCGGTTTCTGGTTTTACCAACTCCACTGTTTGGTTGATTTTTGGTGCTTTCATGTTTGCACTTGGCTATGAGGAAACAGGCTTAGGACGAAGGATCGCTTTAATTTTGGTGAAAAATTTAGGTAAAAGAAGCATTACGCTTGGCTATGCCATTATGATCGCTGATCTTGCTTTATCACCATTCACACCATCTAATACTGCACGAAGCGCAGGTACAATTTACCCAATCATTAATAACTTGCCACCGTTGTATGGTTCTAAACCCAATGATCCATCTAGCAAAAAAATCGGTACATTCTTAATGTGGACAGCCATTGCTTCAACCTGTGTGACAAGTTCTTTATTTTTAACTGCACTCGCGCCTAACTTACTTGCAATCAGCATCGCACAAAAAACGGTAGGCATTTCTATCACTTGGATGGAATGGTTCTACGCTGCTGCGCCTGCTTGTATTTTGTTAGTGATCGTGACACCTTTCTTATGTTACGTACTTTGTCCACCTGAAATTAAATCGGGCGATACAATCCCAACTTGGGCAGCAGATGAATTAACAAAATTAGGAAAGTTATCCACCAAAGAAATTCTACTTCTAGTATTTGTCATCATCGCTTTATTGCTCTGGATTTTTGCTGATCAATATATTGCAGCGGCATTAGTCGGTTTAATCATCATCTGTGCAATGTTGCTCACTAAAATCATCACTTGGGATCACATTTTAGCCAATAAAGCAGCATGGAATACATTTGCATGGTTCGCAACATTAGTAGCTTTAGCCGATGGATTAAGTAGAGTTGGCTTTGTGACTTGGTTTGGTGACATCATGGGTGAGCATTTAAATGACTTCTCTCCTGTTGTGGTCATGATTGCTTTAACCATTTTGTTCTATGTACTACATTACTTATTTGCAAGTACAACGGCGCACACAACGGCACTATTACCTGTTATTTTAGGCGCTGCATCTACTATCCCAGGATTTGATATGCATGCATTCTTATTAATCTTATTACCAACTTTAGGATTCATGGGAATCATCACGCCATACGGAACAGGTCCAAGCCCGATTTATTACGGCAGCGGGTACATTCCTAGCAAAACTTGGTGGATCTTAGGCTTAGTCTTTGGTGCATTTTTCTTAGTTGCTTGGCTCGTGATCAGTGTTCCTTGGATACTTTTCATTTTTTAAGAATTAAGCACATGAAAAAGGGCAATTTACATTGCCCTTTTTT
>CANRJX010000195.1 GCA_947631095.1 uncultured Wohlfahrtiimonas sp. | reverse complement strand
CTGATTTATTCTTTACATAATTAATCTAAGGGGTTTAGCGTGAACAAATCAGAATTAATCGATGCTATTGCTGCATCTGCCGATATTTCTAAAGCTGCAGCTGGCCGCGCTTTAGATGCAGTTGTTGATAGCATTACCGGTGCTTTGAAAGATGGTGAATCTGTTGTATTAGTAGGCTTCGGTACCTTCGCGGTAAAAGAGCGCGCTGCACGTACAGGCCGCAATCCGCAAACAGGTGAAGAGATTCAAATCGCTGCAGCTAAAGTTCCTGGCTTTAAAGCAGGTAAAGCATTGAAGGATGCTGTGAACTAATTTGTGGATGAAGGATGTTCCTAATCCAATAAAAAGGGCGCATTTATAAGTGCGCCCTTTTTTTGGTTTATACCGAATTATTTAATAACATATCCGGTAACCATTCGCTTGTCATTGTTCCATAAGGCCTAACGGCTGGCTTGGATGCTATAAATGCATTAGGAGTTTTCCCATGTTGCAAGATCTCAGAGATAATTCTAGAGGAATTGTCTCTTATATTTTGATCGGCTTTTTAGTGGTCGTAATGGCGTTATTCGGTATGGAATCTTTATTTAATTGGAATCCATCCGCTGATAAAGCAGGTGAAGTCAACGGGGAAAGAATTACCGTTAGTGAGCTTGAATCGGGTATTCAACGTAAGCGTCAAGAATTACTCAATCTCTACGGCGAAAATGTTCCTGCCAATATGTTGAGCAGTGAAGTATTGGCCCCCAGTGTTTTGGAAGAGTTGATTGCAGCTAAGGTTATTTCTCAGGCTGCCAAAAATAATAAAATGACCATTGCTGAAGCAGAAATTTGGGCTGATATCGTCAAAACTCCTGCGTTTCAAGATGCAAATGGTGTTTTTAATAATCAAATTTTCCTTCAAAGAATTAGCCAGGCAGGCTTTACGCCCGCAACTTATCTTGAAGCCAGCAAAAATAATGGTGCTATTCGTCAACTGGTTTCATCAATAGCGAATACTGGTTTTCTTCCTGAAAGTGCGATCAATGAGTTTTTCACATTATCAAATCAGGTGCGTGATTTTAGTTATTTCACTTTATCTTCGGAATTCGTGACCTCTCAAGTAAATGTAAGTGCTGAAGAGATAAAAGCTTTTTATGACACCAATACGGCTCGATTCACGCAAGCAGAGCGCGTAGCGGTAGATTATATCGAGTTGAATATCGAGGATATGCTGGCTGATATCACTGTGACAGAAGAACAAGCTCTGAAACAGTTTGAGCAAAACAAAGCCAATATGGCGGGTGCTAGTCAAGAGCGCCGTGTAGCTCATATTTTGATTGAGACTAATGATGCAGGCAAAATCACAGAGATTTCTCAAAAGCTTGCTGCAGGAGAGGGGTTTGCGGCTTTAGCAAAAGATTACTCTGATGATTTTGGCAGTCGTGATCTTGGTGGAGATTTAGGTTATACCTCTGGTGCGGATTTGCCTGCAGAGTTTGTTGCGGCAATGAATAGTTTGGCAGCGGGTGAGGTTTCTCAGCCTGTTAAAACCGATGCGGGAACGCATTTTATTAAAGTCAGTGATATTAAGTCTGCTCAAGTTACCTTTGAAGATGTGAGATCTTCAATAATTGACTCTCTAAAGCGTTCTGAAGCAGAAAATTTATTCGTTGTTAAATTAGATCAGTTGCGTGATATTTCTTACAATGCCGATGATTTAACACAAGTTGCGCAAGAGCTCGGATTAAAATCAGGTAACACTGGTTTGTTTACTGAGCAGGGCGGAGCCGGTGTTGCAGCTAATTCGGCCATTGTTCAAGCAGCTTTTTCTGACGATGTTTATGTCGCTGGTAACAGTAGCGAACCGATCGAATTGTCGCCTACGCATGTTGTTGTTATCAAAAAAACAGCGGATGAACCGAGTCGTCTGATGGAATTAACTGAAGTGCAAGAGCAAATTGAATCTCAGTTAAAATCGGAAAAAGTTCGTGTTTTGATTGCTGAGCGTGGCTCGGAATTAATTGCCGAAATTCGTCAAGGCGCCTCTATAGTGGATGTGGCAAAATTGGCGAATACAGAAGCTGTGTCAGTGAGTGATGTGGTTCGAAACAATGCTGATTTGGATCCTGAAGTTGTTAATTTTGCTTTTGGTGTGCCTAAGCCTGAAAATGCGCCTCAAGTAGCGGGCGGTTTTACAAGGACGGGTGATTACCTAGTGGTTTCAGTCTCAGCAGTTAAAGAGGGTGAAGATGTTCTTTCTGAAGAGATTAAAGCGGCTATTACAGGTCAATTAACTCGAATGGTCGGCGAGGGTGATTTTGTCAGCTATCAATCTCATTTGATCGAAGTTGCAGATATCGAAAGAAAGTAATCATTCTTTGCGAACAAAAAAAGCGCCTTGGGCGCTTTTTTTGTTTAAATTTTTTCTATTGGAGATCTTCTGATATCAATAAAAGCCTGTGTGTTGGGGTGAGAGTAGTAAGGGAGAGTAACTCTGCAATAGATGCTGAGAGAGTTTTAAATAAGGCTGTTCGAAAGAATAAATAGGTTTTACAGGGAGTATGAGAAAAATGTCCGTTAGCTGCTGAGTGTGAAGTTACTAAAGGATGACTCATATTGGCCCGTCTATAATGCAAAACGCCCGATAAATTTATCGGGCGTTTTGGTGGGGCAGTATTTAGCTCAACATAAGGTTTTAAATAGCAACAGTTTGTATTTCTACTGCGGCAATGCGCTTTCCTTCATCTGCAGAGGCTTGGTAAGAAGCAATTTCGTTAAAGTTTAAGTAGCGATAAATTTCGCTGCTCATACTGTCGAGTTTGTTTGCATATTCCAAGTATTCTTCGGGAGTAGGGAGCTTGCCCATAATTGCAGCAACTGCAGCTAATTCAGCTGAACCTAAATATACGTTCGCACCCTCGCCCAAGCGATTAGGGAAGTTACGAGTCGATGTTGAGACTACGGTCGAGTTGGGAGCTACGCGTGCTTGGTTGCCCATACACAAGGAGCAGCCAGGCATTTCTGTACGTGCACCTTTGACACCATAGATTCTGTAG
>CANRJX010000194.1 GCA_947631095.1 uncultured Wohlfahrtiimonas sp. | reverse complement strand
TATCTTTAAGAACAATCCATAAAATAGCAGCACCAATGATATCGAAGAATGCTAGAGCGATAAAAAATGGTCCCCAACCAATTACAACGACAAATGCACCAATAAATAAGTTAAAAATTAATTGGCCTGTCCATGCACAAGCACCAGCCATACCTACAGCAGTTGCAACTTCATTCTTTTTAAATAGGTCACCACCTAAAGTCGCGGCAACAGTTGATAATAATTGATGAGAAAAACCACCAATACTAATGAGTAATACTGCAAGATATGGATTATCTACAATGCTGACTAAACCAATTGTCATCATCAAAACAGCACCAATGGTAAAAGTAATTCTTCTAGAGTTCAGTAAGGTTATTCCACGATTAATGAAAAAGTTTGCAACAAAGCCACTTGCTAAGCAACCTAGATCGGCCATTAAGAAAGGTAGCCATACAAACATCGCGATTTCTTTTAAACTGAAATGCAATGTTTCTACAAAAAAGATAGGAACCCAGAAGTTAATCGTTCCCCAAGCAGGATCAGCTAAGAAGCGTGCAGCACCAATGCCCCAGAAATTACGTTGTTTTAATATTTTTGTAAATGATACTTTTTCTTTTTCTGAAGAATTTAAGAATTTTTCTTGTCCAGCTTCAATGTATGCTCTTTCTTCATCGCTTAAACCTTTGGCATCTTTTGGATCTCTATAGAATATAAACCAACAAATTGCAGCGATAATAGCAAGTGCACCGGCAACAATAAATGCGAATTGCCAACTATGGAAAATAATGCACCATGCAATTAAAGGAGGAGCTAACATTGCACCAAAAGAAGTCCCCATATTGAATACACCTGTTGCGATTCCGCGCTCTTTGGCAGGGAACCAAATAGATGCTGTTTTAACACCTGCGGGAATTGCAGAAGCTTCACTGAAGCCCATTATTGCACGAACACCAGCTAAACCTTGCCATGTGCCTGTCAATGCATGAGCCATAGTTGCAAGTCCCCAAATCATCGCACAAATTGCAAAGCCTATTTTAAGGCCGATAAAATCAATGAACCATCCCATAATAGGTTGTCCTATTGTATAGGCTAGTTGAAATGCACTTACAACCCATGAATATTGTTCTTTGGTGATGCCTGTTTCCTGCATTATTGTAGGAGCAGCTACGCCTAAAGCTGTTCTGTCTAAATAGTTAATAATCGTAATAGCCATTACGAGGAGGATCATTCGCCAGCGATATTGTTTTAGTATTTTCATAAGGCAATCTCTAAGTTAATGTGAAAAATAACGTTTTGCATTGTTGTAACAAATGTTTTTGATCATTGAACCCACTAGTTCAAAATCATATGGAACCTCACCATGTTCCATCCATGCACCGAGCATATTGCATAAAATCCGTCTGAAGTATTCATGACGAGTGAATGATAAAAAGCTTCTAGAATCTGTGAGCATGCCTACAAATTGGCTTAATAGCCCCATTTGTGAAAGTTGCGTTAGTTGTTGTTCCATTCCATCTTTTTGATCGTTGAACCACCAGCCCGAACCAAATTGAATTTTTCCCTGAATACCTGAACCTTGGAAATTACCAATCATTGTTGCGAGTACGGCGTTATCTCTAGGATTCAAGCAATATAAAATTGTTTTTGGCAGTTGATCTGTAACGTCAAGAGCATTTAATAGTTTTGAGAGTGGCTCCGCTAATAATCTGTCGCCAATCGAGTCAAAACCAGCATCAGGACCTAATTGAGCAAACATTCTTTGGTTGTTATTACGAATCGCGCCAATGTGTAACTGCATGATCCAATTGCGTTTGTGATACTGTTTACCAAACCAAACTAATAGAGCAGTGGAGAATTGTGCGATTTCTAATTCAGATAAAACTTGTTTTTTTAAGCGTTTAGCTAAAATTTCATTCAATATTTGTTCTGAAGGTATATCTGCATAACGTAAAATTTCAATGCCATGATCGGAAGCTTCACAGCCATGCGCATCAAAATGATTTAAACGTAATTGTAGTGCAGAGAGCAATTGGTTAAAGGTTTGGATATTAATATCCGTAACTTCACCTAGTTTTTGTAGATAGTCAGTAAAGCCTTCTAATTCTATTTTAAATGCTTTATCAGGGCGCCAGCTTGGTGATACTTTTGTATGGCACCTAGAATCTTGTGCAATTTGCTGATGATATTCTAAAGAATCGATGGGATCATCCGTTGTACCGACTGATTTTACATTCATTTGAGTCAAAATGCCGCGTGTCGAAAATTCAGGCAAAGCTAATTTTTCATTGGCATCTTTCCAAATAGCATCTGCTGTAGTGTCATTGAGTAATGTATTGGTAATGCCAAAAGGGCGGCGTAATTCTAAATGTGTCCAGTGATAGATTGGGTTGCCTAAAGTTAAAGGAACAGTTTTTGCCCATGCGATGTATTTATCATAGTCATCAGCTGATCCGGTGATCAATCTTTCGTCAACGCCTGCTGTACGCAATACTCGCCATTTATAGTGATCTCCAGCTAACCAAATTTCAGTTAGATTTTTGAATTGACGATTTTCAGCAATGTCTTTTGGAGATAAATGGCAATGAAAATCATAAATGGGTTGTTGTTCTGCGTAATCAAAATATAAACGCTTTGCGGCTTCTGAATGAAGTAAAAAATTTTCGTCCATAAAAGGTTTCATGCACATTATCCTCTAACAGTTTTATATACGGCTTTTTTAGCGCCTTGTTCTTTGATGAATAGATAGTTTTGAGTTAAGTTATTTACAAAATCTTTATTTGAACTCAAGTCTTTATAGAAAATTTCAGTGAGCTTTAAAAAACCAAGCACTCTGTCATTGCCATCGTTAGTTGATTGAACGACTTTATGTAATAGCGATTGCAATGGATCTTTCAGGCTTTCACTATTTTGGCTGACATAATTCATCCAACCAGCTAGTCCTAAAGTTAATAAAGGATGGGGTTGTTTGCGTTCTTGTAAGGTTTGGAGTGAAGCCAAAAATCTTTGAGGGATTTTTTGTGAGCCATCCATCGCGATTTGTGCTGTTTGATGTTTTAA
>CANRJX010000193.1 GCA_947631095.1 uncultured Wohlfahrtiimonas sp. | reverse complement strand
CGGAATCCGTTTAGATCTTCATGGGTTGCATAATTGTCTCTACCTTTATTTTGACTTTCCTCTTTTTTCTTGATGGAGTCGATTTCTAATTTAAGTTTATCGATCTCATTGTAGAGATCGTTAATGGTCAAAGATGATCCGCTCACACCGCCCGACAAAGGCAATAGCGCCGCAATCAAAGTGCTTTTTATTAATAATTTATTAATAGACTGGTACAAAACTATATCTCCCTATTCACATGCTTAATGAGCAACAATTTTTAATTCAAAGATATATTTGCAATCACTATGCCAAAGGTAAAAAACACTAAAACATGCTGATAATTATTGGTTTTTCTCAATTAGTTATAGCCTTATGAAATTTTTATTATGTTTTTACAACACTATTAGGCTAAAAAATATTCCCGACTGTTCACTTTTAAAACCTATAAAAAAAGCCGCAAAAGCGGCTCTTTTCTGAATGGATAATAGATAACTTATAAAACAGCGATAGCCACTTCTGTTGATTTAATTAAAGCGACCACCTCTTTTCCTACTTGCAAACCCAAACCATCTATCGAACGGGTGGTAATAACAGAAGTCACAATTCCGCCGGTAGTTTTAATATCTACTTCGGAAACTACTGGCCCTCTGACAATCTCGATCACTTCGCCACGCAACTGATTACGCACATTCACTGCAGTAATTGACATATAACACTCCTATGTTTGATTAATAAACTATTGAATAAATTCCGTGTTAACAGAATCTTGTAAATATCCATGTCGTTTTAACAAAGTTCGCAACACATTCCGAGAAATACCCAGTTGATGCGATGTATGCACCTGATTAAATCGATTGAATAAAAAGGCTTCATCCACAATCAGCTTTTCAAGCCGATCGTTAAGATTTTTTATTGATCTATCGTTAAATAAAATTCGTAATTGTTTAGCAATAACCGCAAAAGGATCATTATTTTCATCCGTATCTTTATGTGCTTGATCGTTTTCTTTTTGGTTACTTAAGTTTATCGGTGCATTGATTAACGAGGATTCTTGAGCAACTTGATGAACACTTTCTTGCTGTGAGTTTTTATCATTCACATGTTCTTCATCATTAGTATGAGTAGACAAGGGCTGCGTTAGGCCACCCGTTACTCGCAAGTGTTGAACATCAATAGATTCATCACCTGCAACCAATAGAGCGAAGTGCACCACATTTTCTAACTCTCGAATATTGCCCGGCCACGAATAGGCCAATAATAAATCTTTCGCGGCCGCAGTAAATTCGGGGTAACGTAGATTCATTCGCGCTGCGTACACTTTAATAAAGTGGCTCAAGAGCGGAAGTATGTCGCCCGGACGCTCTCTCAACGAGGGCAAATAAACCTGCGCAATATTTAAACGGTATAATAAATCGCGACGAAATCGCCCCGCGCTCACTGCTTGGTTAAGATCAACGTTTGTTGCGGCCACAAGGCGCACGTCAACCGCAATCGATTTTCGCGAACCGATACGAACCACTTCTTTTTCTTGCAATACGCGCAATAACTTCACTTGTAAATGCAGTGGCAAATCGCCGATTTCATCGAGAAATAAAGTGCCGCCATTGGCTGCTTCAAACCATCCTTCGCGCTTTCCCACAGCGCCGGTAAATGATCCTGCTTCATGGCCAAATAATTCACTCTCGGCCAATTGATCGCTAATTGCGCCGCAATTAATCGCCAGAAATGGTCCTTTTCGACCACTTAAAGAATGAATATGCCGAGCAACTAATTCCTTTCCTGTCCCTGTTTCACCGCCGATCAGTACAGGCGCTTCGCTTGTTGCAATACGCTCGATGTAATTTAATAAAGCTTCTGACTTTGGATCGGCAAATACTAATGCTTTAGCCCGCACCGATAATGGCTGAGCATTTCCTCCTTCCAAGGATAAAATTAATGGATCACTCACGATGTGCTTCACTCCGTTCTCACTCGTTAAATTTCAATGTCCGAAGTGTAATCCGCGCTCATTAAATTAATAAGGAATTAATTTCTATATGCTTATAACGAACTTACAGCTTGTGGTTGAGGAACTACGTCGAGTGAATGAAATTTTTTGTCCGAAAGATGAAGTAGATGCACAGCCTCATCTATTGCACTTTCAATACGAGCCAACACGCTCGGATTAATCAGGCTGTCTTGTGCGTAATCTTTTGCCTCGGTGTAAATTCCAGTGGGAACACTAAATGCACCCAAACCAGAAACCAAAGGTCTGAGTTGCTGCTCGATAATCAATGAATGATGTTGACTGCCTCCACAAGCAGCCAGTAAGACCACTTTTTTTTCAAACCCTTTACGCTCGACGAAATCTAAAAAATGTTTAAACAAGCCAGGATAAGAAGCGCGATAAACAGGGCACGCCAACACAATCACGTCGGCGAGTTCGATCGCTTGTAACTGCTGCTCAATAGAAGGTAAAACTTCTGAGCGCCAAAGCACTCCACCTAATTCCCGAGCAACGCCAGCCAAAGGCACGAAGTGGATCGAACTAAACGGAAATTTAACGTGCAATTGAGAAAGAATTTCGCGCACTAAAATTGAGGTTCGCGAGCTTTGAGTTAAACCACCACTAATACCAATAATGTTCATAGGATGCCTTGAAATAAAGTCAATATTGCTTGACCTTAGCAAAGCCTATGCCATCCAATTTATTGAAAAATACGTTATTTAATAATCAAAAAGTGCATAAATAAAAACAGCGGCAATCGCCGCTGTAGAAAAGACAACAACTCGTGGGATTAATGACTTTGATTAAACGCAGCGATCATTATGGCATCGCGCTTATAAACATCTTCTTTAAAAATCAATTGCGTCGGTGAGACCGCATCCACTGTCCAATAAGCGATGAGAATCGGAATGGTAGATTTTAAACGCGCGTTTTTTGTTTTTCCGGCCCTGATGGTTTTCTGAATCGAATCGGGTTGCCACTCAGGCGTGTCGGCTAAAAGCCGCGCCACCAACTCCATGGCATTTTCGACTCTAATACATCCTGAACTGGTTGCGCGCTGATCGGTATCAAATAATTTTTGGTGCGGGGTGTCGTGTAAATAAATGGC
>CANRJX010000192.1 GCA_947631095.1 uncultured Wohlfahrtiimonas sp. | reverse complement strand
GGTTGCATATATAGATTTTAATTTCTTAAACATTGCTCATTCCTACTCTACTGAAACCAATAGTTAATGCCCAAGGCATATAACGCGATCACGAAAAATATCCAACCAATTGATAATGGGATAAACACTTTCCAACCCAAACGCATAATTTGGTCATAACGATAACGTGGGAAAGTTGCTCTCAACCAAATATATGTAAATAGGAAGAATGCCATTTTGATTAGCAACCAGAAAATGCCATTTTCACCAATAATTGGGATATTTTCTAAACCTGGAATACCTGCAAATGGAGACAACCAACCACCAAAGAATAATAATGATGCCAATGCTGCCACCAAAATCATGTTTGCATATTCAGCTAAGAAAAAACATGCAAAGCCTGTACCTGAATATTCAACGTGGAAACCTGCGACAATTTCAGACTCACCTTCAACTAAGTCGAATGGGGCACGGTTTGTTTCAGCAACACCCGCGATAAAATATAAAACTGCCATTGGGAACAAAGGAATAAAGTACCATCTTAAGATACTCATGCCTTCTTGACCTTGAACAATTTTTGTTAAGTTCAAAGACCCTGCTAGCATAATCACAGTGATCAAAGCAAAACCCATAGCAAGTTCATAAGAGATCACTTGAGCACCACTTCGGATCGCACTCAACATCGCATATTTTGAGTTAGATGCCCAACCAGCCAAAATAATCGCGTAAACACCCAATGAAGTCATTGCTAAAATATACAACAGACCTGCATCAATGTTTGCACCCACTAAACCTTCACCAAAAGGAATTACAGCCCATGCGGCGAATGCTGTGGTTACAATAATGATTGGCGATAAGATGAAGAAGGTTTTATTCGCAGCTGATGGAATGATCCATTCTTTAAATACCATTTTGATCAAGTCAGCAAATGGTTGTAATAAACCAAATGGTCCGACTCTATTGGGCCCTAAGCGAACATGCATAAATCCTAAAATTCTACGCTCAGCATAAGTCATATAAGCAACTGCGATGACTACTGGCAAAATTACTGCCAAAGTTTTTAAAAGCGCCCAAACGAGAGGATAAAAAATAATTGCTTTAATAATTTCCATTATTTACCCCTCAATTGCTTCATAATAATCAATCATCAAACCAAACTCCCTAGGAATTCTTAAGCAGTTCGCAGCCATTTTTGGTGTTGAACGCACTTTGAAGCCCTGCCCTTCTAATACCCACTCTTCTTTATTGACAGTTTCGCTACCAACAACTCTTTTACGAGCAGCCAAAGGCGTTGCCTGCAAAGAAGGTGATCTTCTTACATAAGCATCTGTTGAATAAATAGATTCCATCGGCACAGCAACTAAAGCTGTAGAGACTTTATGATCCCAAACTAAGTTTTTCGCATATGGCATAAAGTTTGTTTGTGAATCTGTTTCTAACTTCACTTTTGCGACTTCTAAAACATCTGAACTTTCAATGTAATCAAAACCGGCAAATTCAAATTCATTGCCTAATACACGAAGAATCTTCCAAATTGGCTTAGATTCAAAACTTGGTACAGCAGCTGCTTTAATAGTTTGCAATTTACCTTCTAAATTTATCAAACTACCATCGGTCTCACCCCATGCTGCTGCAGGCAAAATAATGGTCGCAATATCCAATAATGTTTTAGAAATAAAAGGTGTAATTGCAACAACCAACTCCGCTTGTTTTAAAGCTTCCAAAACGAGTTTTCTTTCAATAAAATCATGCTCAGCATCAATTGCACCCACTAAAATATAAGCCTTTAATGGATTCGCTAACATTGCATGCGTATTACCTTGTGCAACACCTATTAAAGAAGCACCCGTCATATTTGCACCTTCTGCAATATAACCGAATGCACCATTAGAAATTTCAGCAATGTTTTGGCAAAGTGCACGGATTATTGAAAAATCAGGATTTGAAACAGCATCTTTACCTAATACGATCCAATGTTTTCCTTCTTTTGATAATGAATCAACGATGGCATTCATCGGATCATTATTCACAGAGTTATCCACAATTGCTGTTAATTCAGAGGCGATTGCTTTACCTGTTTTTGCAGACAACTGTTTTAAGATACTCGCTAATACTGAAACCCACTCATTTGGTGCAGCTGTAATAGCAGCTGTAGGATGCAATTGATCAGTATTATAAGTATTCAACAACGCAACTTTAGCGCCATTTTTTACAGCTTCACGGATATCGATCGCCAATACTGGCACTTCCATACGGGGATCAGCACCCACTAAAAAGATTGAATTCAATGATTTCACATCATTAATTGCTAGTCCTAATGAGCGGAATTTAGGTTCAACATTGTCGCTGCTAAAATCAATTTGTCTAAAGCGTGAATCAACTTTTTTAATCTTTAAATTATCTGCCAATTGACGAGTTAAATATTGCTCTTCAACAGTTGCTGAAGGAGAAATAAAAATACCAACTTGATCAGCACCAAACTTTTGTACAGCACCTTCAATTGCCATACGCGTTGCTTTCAAACCATTGATCCAATCAATTTGCTCAAGCTCTTTTTTCTCATTCAAGATCATTGGTGCTTTCGCACGATCAACACTGAAGTTTGCTTCATAGCTGAAACGATCACGATCAGAAATCCATACCTGATTAATTTCTTCATTTTCACGAGAAACTGTACGAGCAATTGTGCCACGTAATGTATGAATTGATGTATTTGTACCTAAACCATCATGAATACTTACAGAATCATTCTTTTTATACTCCCAAGGTCTAGCTTGGAATTTAGATGGCTTTGCAGTCAATGCTCCCACTGGACAAATATCAATAATGTTCCCTGATACTTCAGACTCCATTGAGTGTTTAACGTATGTTGTGATCTCTAATCTATCACCACGATGCACACCGCCCAACTCTCTTAAACCAGCAATTTCTTCACCGTAGCGAACACAACGTGTACATTGAATACAACGGTTCATGTATGTTTCAACTAATGGACCAATATCTATTTTTTCATAATGACGTTTTTCATCAGAATAAATTGAGTGTTGATCACCAAATGCAACAGAATTATCTTGTAATTCACATTCGCCACCCTGATCACACACTGGGCAATCCAAAGGATGGTTGATCAATAAAAATTCCATAACAGATTTTTGTGCAGCACGTG
>CANRJX010000191.1 GCA_947631095.1 uncultured Wohlfahrtiimonas sp. | reverse complement strand
GCTTGGTGTGAGAATAGTGATGGTAGCCAAGAAATTATGGGCATTCGCCATAAGAAATTTGGTTTAGAAGGTGTTCAATTTCACCCTGAATCTATTTTGACAGAATATGGACACCTTATGTTTGCTAACTTTTTGAACAATATATGATTGAATTTACAAGGATTACTCATGATCTTACAGTGAGTGATCAAATTTTAATCAGTCATTTTTTGGATATCCATAGACTTCTCTAAAAATCTCTTTTACATTTGAATCGTAACATGTTGCGTGCAACATGTTTTTATAAGATTGAATAACAATTATAAATATTAAATAAAGAGAGGATGTGTAGATGAGTCAAAAAATTTCTCAGAGTTCTTTAGTGCTGTCTGCATTTGCATCAGCATATGGGGTTGGATTATTAACGTTGTTAATGCTTCCATTTTTAATGGGAGCAATGATGGATGGTTTACAGCTAAGTGAAGGCACTACAGGATTGATCTTGTCGGTAGAATTCACATTGGCAATGGTCTCTTCTTTGCTAATTTCTCCCTATATTAATCGTGTTCCCAGAAGAACGATTGCGATTATCGGAACATTAATGGCAATTATTGCCAATATTTTATCTGCTTATATTGCAGATGTTGCTTTATTAATCTGCGTGCGTGCTTTTGCCGGTTTTGGTGCAGGTTTAGCATTGGCAACAGGTAACTCAGTGATTGCATCGGCAGAAGATCCAGATAAAACAGCAGGGCAAGTCAATGTCTTATTTGTCATTTTAATGATTGTTGTAATGCTAGGTTTTGGTTTTATTGCTGATGCTTTCGGCTTAGTTGGTACATATTATGGAATCGCAGCAACTTATGCAGTTATGTTAATACTGGTTGTTCGTTTACCACAATATGTTCATGTAGATGATGCTGATTCAAATACCGCTCAATTGGGTGCAAAAACTCGAGTGGGTCTGATTGGTTTAGTGCCGATTGGCATGATGGCAACAATGTTTTTATTCTCAATGCGAGATACTATGGGCTGGGCATTTGTTGAACAAATCGGTGTATCGCTTGGTTACTCAACATCCGAAATGGGAATGATCCTTGCTTTACAGGCATTTATTGCACTATTGGGTCCATTAATTGTTGCTAAAGTAGGGAATAAATTTGGGATTACGATTCCCGTCTTAATTGGCATTATTGGCCACGGTATGATTACTTTGGGCTATTTAATGGCATCAGACTCTAAGTTTTTTTATACAGCCATCGTTTTAATGAATGCGACAGCATATTTTTATGCTTTAGCGTATTTAACAGGTTTGGCAGCTTCTTTGGATAAAGAAGGTCGTGTTGTTGCGGCAACCGGTAGCTTTATCGCCTTAGGTATTGCAGTTGGTCCTGCTTTTGCAGGGCAGCTCATTAATCTTGGTGGTTATAGCTTAGCTGCATGGTCAATTATTATCATAATTGTGTTAACTGTTATTGCAGTCATACCTCCTTTGAAAGCGGCTAGAGCTAAAGAGCGTTTAGAGAAAGCACCAGTGTAGTTGATGTGGTTTGGTAAAATTATACTTATGAGTGATCGCCCATAAGTATAATTTTACTCACGATTTGATATAACCATAAGGCTAAGTTGATTGTTTATCATGATCTTGAAGTTTTTGTTGTTTAAGTGTTTTTTCTAACAACACAGTGTAAAGTGGTCGCCCACCTAAGAATTGTGCCACGATGGTTGCACCTAAACATGTAATGAGCATGGGTAAGATAAGTGTAAAATTACTGGTCAGCTCTAATACTAATATTGCACCTGTTAATGGTGCGCGAACTGTGGCAGCAAATAGTGCCCCCATGCCAGCAATCGCAAAAGCACCAATCGTTAAGCCATCATGTGGAAAGTATTGCAAAGCAAAAGTACCAAACAAAACACCTGCCAATGTACCGATTGCTAAAAGAGGTGAAAAAATACCGCCCGGAGCGCCAGAGCTATAACTAATAATTGAAGTAAAAAAACGAAGAACTAAAAAAAGAATTATGAGTTCTAGATTAAATCCATCAAGGCTCCAATTATGTATGACATTTAAACCTTCACCAACGATATTAGGATAATATAGTGCGATTAATCCACAGCTTCCCCCAAGAAAACCGCCCATCATAACAAAGCGGCTGATTTTTCCTTGGTAGAATTTTTGAAACAGATCTTGTAGAAAGAGAAGGCTTTTATTAAAGAGTAAACCTAAAAGCCCTATAAAAAATCCTAAAATTATAAATAGCCAAAGAGCAGAGACGGGTACATCATTCAAATGGCCAATATTTATCAATGTTGCATTGCCATTGAAAATTCGATAAATAATGGTTGCAGTGATTGATCCGATCACAACAGATTTAAATGAAATCAAACCATATTTAAACTCTGTACGCATTTCTTCAATAACAAAGATAATGCCTGCCAATGGCGCATTGAATGCAACAGATAAGCCTGCTGCTGCACCTGAAGCTAATAGTGTATGGCGATAATCTTCATTTTTTAATCGAAAAATATCACTAAACATTTCTGCAATATTTGCACCAAGCTGGACAGTTGGGCCTTCACGGCCTAATACCATTCCAGAGCTTAATGTACCAATGCCACCAAAAAACTTTACAGGCAATACTCGCCACCAGCGAACAGGACGAAGATTAACGAGTGCTCCCTCGATTTCAGGAATACCAGAGCCTCCAGATTCCGGTGAAAAGCGCTTAACAATGTAGTAAGCAAACATACTTAACAATGCTGAGATACAAAAAATTGCAGCGGCTAATTGCCATTTGTCAGTAAAATATTGTTCTGCTTGAGAGACTCTGAAGGTTGAAACAAATAACACTGCTCTTTGGAATAAAACGCCAACGATGCCAACAAATGCGCCAATAAATGCAACGAGTAGCAAAATATAAAAAGGTGTTTTATCACTTTTGATGAGCTGATCAATGAGTTTCAAACAGAGCTCCTTACATTTTTAATTTCAATCTTTATTGAATCAATAAAATATTTGGCAATCAGTTTTAACATATCCACACCTAATCATTATTATGTAATGCATCATAAATTATTTTTGCTAAGGTTTCACTAATGCCTGGAACTTTAGCGATGGCTTCAATGTCTGCTTTTTTTAATGCTTCCAAACCACCAAAGTGGCTGAGTAATGTTGCTCTGCGTTGTG
>CANRJX010000190.1 GCA_947631095.1 uncultured Wohlfahrtiimonas sp. | reverse complement strand
CCAATTCCCGTGATCAATGTTCAAGATAATGAAGATCGTTTAGGCGGTGCAGCAAATGTTGCATTAAATCTTCGTTATTTAGAAAAAGAAGTTGTTTTAGCTGGAATAATTGGTGATGACTTAGAGGGTCAAAAATTTTCAGAGCTGTGCGAAGAGAATAATATTCAAACTCAAATTTTTGTACAGCCGGATTTCCAAACGATCACAAAACTTCGCATCATAAGCCGCCAACAACACATGTTGCGCTGTGATTTTGAACAACCAATCTCAGCACATCAAATTTCGACAAAATACCAGCAAGATCTTCTGAAATTAATAGAAAAATCAGAAATTGTAATTTTGTCTGATTATCACAAAGGTTTTTTGCATGATCCACAAATATTCATTCAACATGCAAAAGCTCATAAAATCCCTGTAATTGTTGATCCTAAAGGCGATGATTTTACTAAATATCGTGAAGCTACACTTCTAACGCCTAATCGTTCAGAATTTGAAGCGATTGTTGGAATTGCAAAAACCGAAGAAGAATTTTTAGCAAAAGCTGAACAACTCAGAAAAAGCTTAGCGTTAGAGGCTTTATTAATCACTCGTAGCGAAGAAGGCATGACATTAATTCAAAAAAATGAATCGCCCTTTACTATTTCTGCTAAAGCACAAGACGTATATGATGTCACAGGCGCAGGCGATACTGTGATTGCAACATTAGTCGCAATGATCGCTGAAGGCAAACCTTTAACAGAAGCAACTGTGATTGCTAATCTTGCGGCTTCAATTGTAGTTGGAAAATTAGGTGCATCACAAGTTTCAGTCCAAGAATTAAATCGTGCAATCAATGCACAAGGTAGAGCACATCATCTTGTTTTAACATTAGATGAACTAAAAGATGAGCTGAAACAAGCTCGTAAAAATAATGAAAACATTGTGATGACAAATGGCTGTTTTGATCTTTTACATAAAGGGCACGTGACTTATCTAAACGAAGCTCGCAAACTTGGTGATCGCTTAATTGTTGCATTGAATTCAGATGCATCTGTGAAACGCTTAAAAGGTGAAAATCGTCCAATTATGGATGAGGATAGCCGTGCAACTGTTTTAGCTTCACTCAGCGCTGTTGACTGGGTAATCATCTTTGAAGAAGATACACCCCAGAAGATTATAGAAGAGCTATTACCTGACGTTTTGGTTAAAGGCAGTGATTATAGTGTTGATCAGATTGCAGGTGCGAAAGCAGTATTGGAAAATGGCGGTTCTGTAAAATTACTAAGCTTTGTCGATGGATACTCAACAACAAAAGCTATTGAGAAAATTTCGAATAACAAAAAGTAATAAATTTATTTCATTTGTTATAATTATGTTATAATTCTTACTATATATTTATTTAGACTATGGTGAACTTCAATGGATGAGAATAAACGTAAAGCCCTCCAAGCAGCGCTTGGTCAAATTGATAAACAGTTCGGTAAAGGTTCTGTTATGCGATTTGGTGATAAAAATGAAAATACAGATATTATTCCAGTTTCAACAGGTTCACTTGGATTAGATATTGCCTTAGGTATTGGTGGTTTACCGCGTGGTCGTATTATTGAAATTTATGGCCCAGAATCTTCAGGTAAAACAACATTAACACTCCATGCGATCGCGGAAGCGCAAAAAGCTGGTGGCACTGCTGCATTTATTGATGCTGAGCATGCTTTAGACCCTGTTTATGCTGCAAAACTTGGCGTTGATGTTGGTAACCTTTACATCTCACAACCTGATAATGGCGAGCAAGCTCTAGAAATTGCAGATACATTAGTTCGCTCAGGTGCGATTGATATCGTGGTCATAGACTCTGTTGCAGCGTTAACACCAAAAGCAGAGATCGAAGGCGACATGGGTGACTCTCATATGGGCTTACAGGCTCGTTTAATGAGCCAAGCGCTTCGTAAATTAACTGCTAACATCAAAAAATCTAATACATTAGTAATCTTCATCAACCAAATCCGCATGAAAATTGGTGTAATGTTTGGTAACCCAGAAACAACAACAGGTGGTAATGCTCTAAAGTTCTATGCTTCTGTTCGTTTAGATATACGCCGTATTGGTGCTATCAAAAAAGGTGATGAAGTTATTGGTGCTGAAACTCGTGTTAAAGTGGTAAAAAACAAGGTTTCACCTCCATTCAAACAAACAGAATTTGACATTATGTATGGTGAAGGAATTTCTCGTACAGGTGAAATTATTGACCTTTCTGTTAAAGCTAATATCATTGAAAAATCAGGATCTTGGTACAGCTATGGTGATAAGCGTATCGGACAAGGTAAAGAAAATGTGAAACAATTCTTAAAAGATAATCCAGAATTAGCCACAGAAATCGAACAACAAGTTAGAGAATACTTCTTGTCTCGCCCTATCGATGAAATCTTACTGGCCACAGATGATGATCTTATTGAACTAGATGAGACTGAGAACGAAATCTAATCTATAATTAGCCACCGCCATGGTGGCTTTTTATTTTATATACGCAGATTTTTATATGTCAAATCCTACAGAAAACCGATCAGAAGTTCGTTTTGTAACCGTTAACGAACACCAATCAGGACAACGTGTTGATAATTTTTTAATGGCACAATTTCGTACTTTACCAAAAAGTAGAGTCTATCAAATGATTCGAAAAGGTGAGGTTCGTGTTAATAAAGGACGTGTTAAACCTGAAACTCGTATTACAGCAGGAGATATTGTCCGCATCCCACCTGTTTCATTAACACCTGGTGCGGAAAATGAAATTCCTATTTTTTGGAAAGAACGTTTACTCAATAGCATTATTCATGAAGATGAACGCGTATTAGTCATCAATAAGCCTGCAGGAATTGCTGTACATAAAGGCAGTGGGCTACCTTATGGTGTGATTGAAGTATTGCGTGCTGCACGTCCAGAATTAGAATTCTTAGAACTTGTTCACCGCCTAGATAAAGATACGAGTGGCTGTCTAATTTTAGCTAAAACCGGAAAAATTTTGCGTGATTTACAAAAAGCTACCATGAATAAACGTTATCTATGTTTAGTTAAAGGTTATTGGGATAAGGGTCGCTTTGATCAGCATGCAAAGCTAGATATAGAAAACCGTGAGCATGGTGAAAGACATGTTGTTGTCTCTCCTAATGGTAAAGATGCACACACTCGTTTTAATATTGTCGATCACTATCCAAAAGCATCTCTGTTAGAAGCAATGTTATTTACAGGAAGAACTCACCAAAT
>CANRJX010000189.1 GCA_947631095.1 uncultured Wohlfahrtiimonas sp. | reverse complement strand
AGCTATTTTAAAAATCAAAATATCATTTGTGATAAAAAGTATTGAGGCTCTTGATTACACTATTAGCCATAATCAATAACTTGAAAAAACCACATTACATTTTCAGGTTTCACCTTTTATATCAAATACCTACCCACAACTGATCTGTAAACAATAAATACAAGTAAATCAATATATTCACAGGAAAATAGATTGTAAAAGGTTAGAAAAAGTTACTTCTTTACATCACAATACAATTTTATTATACATCATCAAAACAAATACAAACAAATGTTCACCAAAGAAAAGCTGTTAAACCCAAATTACAACACATGTCTATTCATCAACATAAGAAGTAAAAAGACAAAAAGCGCATGATCGCTTATATAACATATACAAAAAGGACATTGAATCCTTCGACTCAATGCCCTTTACTTATTACTTTTTAAATAATTAAACTAATGGATTATTTTGACCTAAAATATCCTCTAAAGGATCAACCGTCGGCAGAACATCCAATACAGAAGTAACATCACCTGCCTGATTCGCTTGTGGTGCTACAAATGCATCCGAAGAATCTTCACCATCTAAGAAAGTAATCTCATCACTCTCTTCATTAAAGATCAGGTCATCTAATGATACTGATAACGGTGCAATATCCAATTGATCTTCTACGTCAAGTACAAATGATTCAACATTGCTAAGATCGATACTTCTACTCATCATTGCTGGATCTGCCTCAACAGATGCCGGTGCTTCCCACTTAATATTACCAAGAATTGAGTTCAGATCTCCTTCAACATCGGTTTGCAACATCTCTTCAAAGTTTCCTTTTTCAAACTTGAGGTATTGATCAATGTTTTCAGCCGTTTGCTTACCATCTAATAATTGGCTTACGTCAATCGTATCTCCATCTTTAAGATCAAAGTCGAGCCATTTATCAAGACCGTTAGCACCGTTACCGCCGATTAGGCCCTCAAGATCACCCTGATTTGTAAAGATAATCGTATCAGTACCGTCACCCATGTTGAATTCATCATTCGCTGAAGTGCTTGAATTGATATCATCATAATCAGATGCATTGATTTTTTTACCAACGTTAATGGTAAGGATTGCGCTCTCTTTTGTCCCGACTTTAGAAGTCGTTTCATAGTTACATTTTGCCTATCTATATTATAAAGACTAGAATTCAGGATCTGAAAAAAGCTGCGAATGATCTGCTCTTCGCCAAAGTGCCACAAGCGCTTGCCCTGCGGCCATCTTTTGCTGTGCGTAATCAGCCCCTTTTTGTTCCATATTGCCGGCAACATAAAGCGCTGAGAGATAAGTATTACGATGATTTAACAATCTTTTCGCATCTGCTTCAGATAAGCCATCTTTACGCAGAAACTGATACACAGAATGGTTAAAATCCGCCATTTGAGCGCTTCCCATCCAAGACGGTAACCTACGCGCATCATCACGAGGCGCTGGCGATTCCCAAGCGCGCTCTTCATGATAACGATTTTGTGGCGCGGCATCTTGTTGTGCCTTATAAGAATCATGTGCTTTCAATAAAAATCGTAAGATCGCTCTACCAAAACGATAAAGACCGTAGAGTACGATTATTAAAAATATTATTCTTGCCAAAATATAGCCTTCTATAAATTTTACTTAATAAATTACATCAATTATTTGAATAATTGCGTTATAGATCTTCTCTAAACAACGCGACTAATTCCTACAGCTTAATAATATCAATAGCAATGGTTTCAAGCTGTGTTCAAGTAAGTGAAATCAACACTTTTCAATTACAACGCATTGTTCCTAATGAATCAGTGCGGCAGGTTTTGGTGGTACCATCTGGTTGCCTAATTCGTTGATTACCGAGTGAATCTGTACGGATCTCCGTACCATCTGAGCCTCTCACAGTACCAAGGCTATCTTTTCGATACGTTGTACCATCACTTCCCCGCACATTGCCTAGTGAATCAGTACGCCAGGAATTTCCATGATTATCTCGGACAGTGCCTAATGAATCCGTTCGATACGTATTCCCATTATCACATCGCGTTGTTCCAAGCGAATCGGTTCGGCAAGTTTGAGAAAATCCGACTGCAATAGTTGAAATTGTTAAACCAAAGATAACGGCGATTGCCAAATAGCATTTTTTCATTGTTGATCTCTTGTTGTTTATAAAAAAATCTAGATTCATTGAGGCTATCTATTTAGAAATCATAACACACATGAAATCTATAATATTTAAATAAAAACTTAAATAAACAATAAAATAAACTCACAAATAAAACTATAAATAAAACTATAAATAAAAACAAAACAATATATAATTTCCATATTAATAACATTCATTTAATCGAAGCCTAATCAACATATTGCAACAACGCCTTCGTTTATTAAATATCAATATTCAGTGAGAAAATGATGACCCATTTATTCGAATTAACTAAAAAGAGTTCACGCCACATAGTTCTCGCAATCTATATTGCGATTATTGCCGGCATTATATCCGCACTTGTAAAATCAGGCTTTGAGGGCCTGATTCCTCCTAGAACCCCGACAACGATTCCACCGCCTGAAGTTTTATTAGGAAAGCTAGGCTTTAATGTTCAAGCGATGACTTATCAATGGTTAGATACAACCATTAACTGGGGCGGTAATGGTGTTCATATTCTCTCCTCCATTGTGATGGCAATCATCTATTGTGTCACTGCTGAATACTTACCTAGAGTGAAAATGCTTCATGGTATTGTCTTTGGAATCGGCGTTTCTGTATTAGCACACGGCTTAGTTGTTCCCCTTCTGGGTCTTTCTGGTTGGCTATGGCTAGCTGGTCCTGAGGCTATGATCTCTGAATTTGTAGGTACAGGTTTTTGGATTTGGACTATTGAAGCCGTCCGTCAGAATTTACGCCATTCTTTAACACACGGCCCTGATGCTGAGTTTTGTTAATAGAAAGCAGTTAACTAATGACATAAAACAGCTAGTAGTGAGTCATGACGAAAGGCGCCTTAAATAGGTGCCTTAATCTTATAAGAATTTTGTTTCTGAGTTTATTGCTTAACCTTTTTCCGGCGCTCTATAAAAATAGAGGTTCCTGCAAAAATCAATCTTAAAAATAGAAATAACAATATCAGGATCAAATTACCTAATGCAAATACGCCGAGCATTCCTAAGATTCCCTCCGGCATTATGAGCAGATAAGCGCCGTAATAGGTCGCTAGCACAATAAATACAGCAATAATAGCAAGCAGAAGCACGAA
>CANRJX010000188.1 GCA_947631095.1 uncultured Wohlfahrtiimonas sp. | reverse complement strand
AAAAATGTAATGCCATTTTTACCTTGAGCAAATTTTGCAGTAACGATGCAATATGCAGACCAAATAATTGCGCCAATGAATGCAAGAAAATAACTGACCGGATTACTTTGTATATTTTCCCAAATGACAGCAAGCTGAATGCCTTCATCACCTAAAACCCAAGTAATACCAATCATAGATAATATAAAACCAGGCACAATAATCCATGTTGCTTTCTGCTGATTAAATAAAATACTAGCGATGAGGGTAAAGCTTGGCCAAAGATAATTGATCATACCTACTTCTATTGCTTGCCGACTATTTTCAGAAAAACCGATCGATAATGCCAAACAGATTTCATAAGATACAAACAAAAGACTACCAGCAATTAAATATTTTTTAGGAAAACTTCTCGGGTCTGTCATACCAACAGAAAACAATAAGATTATGGATGCCAAACTGTAAATTAAAGCTGCACCACCGACCGTACCAAAATTTTCACTTACGACACGGATCAAACCAACAATAAAGCTCCATAGAACAATGGCAATTAATCCAATCAATGTTGCGCGAGTTTTGGTCATGACTTTATCTCAAACGATGTTTAAAAATTTATGCATCATATAACAATTCCCAATCATTTTTCTCTTAATCAGGGCTTTAGCAAAAAATGCCTATATAACTTTAATTATGACAATGCATCCACCAAAGCAAAGATTAAGCGATCTGCATGCTCTTTTTGAAAAGTTAATGGGGGACGAATTTTTAAAACATTGGCATTAGGACCGCAGTAATTTAATAATACACCTGCATCACGCATGTGATTAACCACTCGTCGCGCACGTCCTTCCGATGTTTCTTTACCGTCATCTGTAACTTCAAGCCCCCAATACAAGCCTTGCCCTCTAATCTCTACAATCCCCAAGGACGATAATTGGGCGGTAAATGCTTTTTGTAAATAATGCCCCATTTCATCCACGTGTTGTGGTAAATGTTTATTTTCTAATTCATCTAAAACGGCCTTTCCTACTGCAACGGCAACAGGATTTCCTCCAAAGGTATTAAAATATCGTCCTTTTTCAGCAAATATTTGTAACAATTCATCTTTAGTAACAACGCCAGCAATTGGATAACCATTTCCCATAGGTTTGCCCATAGTGACGATGTCTGGCTCAACTCCAAGTGATTTAAACCCCCACCAATCACTGCCTAAACGCGCAAATCCTGTTTGCACTTCATCAATAATCACCAAAGCCCCCATCTCATGAGTCACTTTGACAGCATCGTCTAAAACACCCTTAATTGCGGGATAAATCCCATCACTTGCAAAAATAGTATCAAGCAATAAAGCACATGGTTTAATGTTATGCGCCATTAAATCATCAAATGCATTTTTAACCTCTCTGCCTAAACGCTCTTTTTCTAACTCAAAGTTTCGATGAGTTTTAGGTGGATCAATCACTCGTACAAAATCTGATACTGGAGCTAAAGATGGGGATAACTGCGCCAACAAATGAGTGACACCATGATAAGCATTACGTGTAACCACAATACCCTGTCCACTCGTGACTGCTTCAGCAATTCTAATTGCCAAATCATTGGCTTCAGAACCTGTACACGTTAGCATCAAGCGATTTAATTCAGAAGGAAAATAGCTCAATAATTGATCCGAATAATCCAAAATCAAGTGATGTAAATAACGTGTATGGGTAGATAGCGTTGCCGCTTGTTCTGACATTGCTTTCACAATATTTGGATTGCTATGCCCAACAATTGGCACATTATTATACGCATCCAAAAATTGCTCTCCTTGCTCATCAAACAACCAAACATCGTCCGATCGCACGGGATAAAAAGGTTCGTTATAAAATAAACGATATGCAGGCCCTAAAACTTTTCGTCTTTCAATAAGCTCATTGATTCGATTCACTGATTACTCCTGATTATGATTTGGTAAATAATTTATTCAGTAGATTCATAGCATTCGGCGTACTTCGCAAAATATATTCTTTATTTTCTGGAAATTTTGCAGCGCGCCAATTGGCTAAGATGATGCGTTGAGCCAAACGAGCAATAATCACATCTTTCAGTAATTTCTTTTCCAACTCTGATAAAGGCATCATTGATTCATAACCCTTCATAACAGCTTGCAATGCATAATCAATATTATCCGCATCATCAATTGCATAAGATGCTGCAATTCCCAACTCAACAATTCTCGGGGCTTTTGCTAAATCACCAAAATCCAACACACCACATATCATGCTTTGATCTTCAGGCATTACAACTAGGTTACTTTTGGATAAATCACCATGGATTACTTGCATTGGCAAAGTCATCAATTGAGGATAAATATTTTTTTCAAAATATTCTAAATATTCTGAAAACTGTGCTTTCAGCAATGAGTCTAAATCAGTCTTTTCAAGCAAAGATTTTAATCGAGCAACATGCATAACATCCCAAAGCAACACTCTTTCTAACGCAGAATGATCAAAACCAGCTAACGCATTCACCATTTGCGCTGCAATGGCACCAAAAGACAAACACAATTCTTGTGAACCTCGTATACCAAGCAACGTTCGCCCAGACACATACGTATATGCACGAACAAAAATCTCGACACCATCAATACTAAACTCATAAATGGTTTGATGATCCAAAGTTTTAATAACTTTAGGCAATCGCATCGAGTGTTCTTGTTGTTCTAACCAATCTAGTACTTTAATTTGCAGATCAGTTTCAGCAGATGTTTCTTCCGAATTAATAAACTTTAAAACTACTTCCATCCCATCGGCTGTTATCAATTGGTAATTCTTATCTCTTTCCCCACCTAATTCTGCAATCACACCCGATAAGCCATAACCTAATTTGGCAACTTCCACGACTTGTTCGATTGAAATATTCGGTGGCTCTGCACTTAAAATTTTCAAATATTCATGATCACATGTGTGCATATTTATCTTATCTCCTAGGCACCTTTGATTAGTTATTTTGCATCATTCATTAGTATGAATTGAGAATACTATTTATGATGCATCATAGTCAATAAAATATAAAAAAATCTAATTTATCAATCTATAGATATATAAATAACAACATGTTAAAATTTAAAAATAAATAATGATGCATCATAATTCAAAGGAAGCCTTATGACCCATACAAACAACTCAGAATCTTCAGACAACAAGGGAATACAAATCTATAATGAACTTGCCAATAGTCTAATGATGGGTGAACGCCTACCAAATGAACGCATTAAAATTAGAGAACTTGCTCAGTTGATGAATACAAGCGTGACACCTGTTC
>CANRJX010000187.1 GCA_947631095.1 uncultured Wohlfahrtiimonas sp. | reverse complement strand
TCCAACAAAGCATGACTTTGCTGTGCACTCAAGGCTTCGCTATAAGATTTATAAATCAGGTTTTCAATCTCTTGCTGCGTACGCGCGGTGAGTAGTTCAGTTGCATTCCGTTTTAGTTCTGCCGCTTGAATGTTTTTGTTTTTATCGACGCCTGAAAATAAGTTATAGCGCGCGGCAACACCGACAATCCAGTTTTGGTTTTGATCGAGACTGTATTCACCAAAAGCAAAAACATTTGGTTTTTTTGTGGCTTGCTGTACTTTGATATTGGCTTCAGCCAATTGTGTGTCCATCTGCATTTTTTTGATGAGGGCAGAATTTTGGCTAAAGGTTTTTAATAGTCCATTTAGATCTTGCGGTTCAGCGCGATTTACAAATAGGGGCGTGGCTAATTCGGTAATGCTACTTTGTTGTAATAGATTGTTTAGTTGAAACAGCGCAGCCGATAAATTGGCTTGATTGTTTTGCACACTACGTTCGGCATTGTTACGTGCAACTTCAAACTGCATGCGCTGACCTTTACTGATAAAGCCTTGCTGCTCTAGTTTTAAGGCATTTTTATAATGTAAATGCATGGCATTTAAATTGGATTGTGCAGCATGTTGTAATTGTTTTTGGAGTTGCACATTAAAGTAAGCTTGAATCAACTCAAAACGTTGCAAGTCTTGTTGTTCTTGATTGGTTAAGCTGCTTCGACTTGATTGAATCTGCGCGATTTCCTTGGCGCTTGAAGTTAGTCCACCCGTATATAAGGGCATCATTACAGACACCGTCGGGCGAATGACTTGATCTTCAAGAATCACGTTTGCTGTATCTGGAATTAAACCAATTCCGCTATGAATAGTATTGTTAATGCCATTTTGTAAAGACTCTTTAGCATCTAATGATAGATTTAAACCATTAGTACTTTCCCATTGGCTAATTTGACCGTTAATGCCTTGAGACAATGAGCCTTCTAAATTATTTTTAAACTGTTGCAGTGGAATGTCCACTTCGCTATGGAAGGCATAAGCACGTACGTTGAGATCAACGCGTGGCAAACCCAAACCTTTTGCAGCTTCGGCTTCAAGTTGAGCGGCTTGTTCTAAGTTGTTATACGCCTGTGAGCTATAAGATGACTGCAAAAGTTGCTGTTCGGCTTGTTGGAAACTGATACTTTGTGCTTGTACAAGGCTACTACTCAAGAGTGTAATGCTGAGTAAGGATAATTTAAAATTAAAGCCTTTGCTGTTTTTGTTTTGGGTCATAAAGCAGTCAGTTTAATCAGTGAGGGACAAGGATTTCACTTATTATAAATCAACTGCTTGCAAGAGAGTGAAAAAGCAAAGTTGTAGTATTGTTGCTTATGACTTATTGGGGTAGGACTTATCCCCATCACCTAATTAACGAGTAGGGTGAGAACGTTTATGTTTGCACACATGTTCCCATTGACCTAATCGATAGCGACGGTACGCTCGAACATTTACTAATTTCTTAGTCATGACGATTTCCTCATTATCTTC
The DNA here is from genome assembly GCA_947631095.1 of uncultured Wohlfahrtiimonas sp. Taxonomy (GTDB): domain Bacteria; phylum Pseudomonadota; class Gammaproteobacteria; order Cardiobacteriales; family Wohlfahrtiimonadaceae; genus Wohlfahrtiimonas. Next base: position 1,801 of record CANRJX010000187.1, on the reverse strand, counting down.
TAAAGCTAGTTGGAGGAACTAGCACCCTTGTGCACATGCACCATTGCTTGTACGAAGGGAAAGATTTTGGGGATAATCCTGTTGGTATTTTAACCAAATTGATATAAATTGAGAAGCATAATTAAAAAATAATCAAAAGGTTAATACATGTTTATTCATAGCTTACAGTTGAAAAGTTTTAAGGGGTTTTCTGCGGAGCCAACGACCATAATTTTTAATAAACCTAATGGGGATTTAGGAAGTGGTCTAAATATTTTTATTGGTGAAAATAATTGTGGTAAATCTACTATCCTTGAAGCCATAGATTTTTTAAGAGATGGTTCGAAGAAACCGCATGAAATTTTAAAATTTAAAGACGAAAATGGTGCTCAAAATGAGCATGCAGAAGTCGAAATTGTATTCGAAGGTGATATAGAAAATACAGTTAATACATTTGCTCAAGCGAAAAAAATAGAGGTCTTTATTTCACGAATCTATCAATGTGACGATCTAAGAAATCATTTAAAACTCAGAAGAACTACAGAAAAACAAAGTACTATTGAATTATGGAGTAAGGATAGCTCTATATTTGAAAATGTTAGTGGTATTGATGCACCAATCAAAAGAATGTTTGAAACTAATTTTATCTGGGCAGATACAGACCCTAATGATCAGGTTTCTTTTGGAGCATCTACATTATGTGGACTGTTACTAAAAGAAATAGCTGAAAGTCATAAAGGTACGAACGAATATAAAGATTTTCAGAAAAAATTTAATGATGTGTTTAATGATGAGAATTCTGAGTTAAGAGTAAAATTAGCAGAAATAGAAGATCAAATTGGTAGTTTGGTAAATACACAATTTGGAAGTGCTAGCATTAAATTTGGATTTGAAGAACCAAATATTCAATCCTTTTTTAAGAATACAGCTGTTCTCGTGGATGATGGAATAAATGTTCCAATGGCAGAGAAAGGCAATGGTATGCAAAGAGCAATTGCTTTGGCACTTCTTCAGGTCTATGCAAAAACGGTTGCATATGATTCTGCACAAGCTAAATCTAAACCATTTTACTTCTTTATTGATGAACCTGAACTGTGCCTACATCCCAAAGGTCAGCAAAAACTTTTAGATGCACTTTTGGAGATATCAAAGGTAAGACAAGTATTTGTTACAACGCATTCTCCTTATTTTTTAAATACATGTCATTTGAAGAATGTTGGTATTCATATTTTTAAAAAGAATGGTTATAAAAATGAAGTAATACCAGCTTCAGTTGATTATTTGTTTCCATGGAGTCCAACGTGGGGTGAAATCAATTATAGAGCTTATAATTTAGCAACAGTCGATTTTCATAATGAACTATTTGGATATATTCAAGATTCTATTGCTAATAAAACCACTCTAAAAACATTTGATCAATGGCTCGATCAACATTACTCAATCCCTAAAAATAAAAAGTGGTCAAAAGATGGTGAAATTTTTGAAGATGTAACACTTATGCATTTTATAAGGAATCATATTCATCACCCTGAAAACGTTCATATGAAATCAAATTACTATGAACAAGACGATTTAGAAAATTCCATCGATGAAATGATTAAAATTATTGAAGTGTTTGAGGCTCAAAAGAAATTGGCAGCAGTGAGTTAAATTTATCCCTCTCATCTATATTGATTTTTTAATTGTATCTTAAGTCTAAGATTGGAATAATTTTGTGCAAGACCGCACCATCTATGGTTAAATGTCATCATTTTATTGTGTCTCACATAGATAAGGAAAACTCATGCGCGCGTACAACTTCTGTGCTGGTCCTGCTGCATTA
>CANRJX010000186.1 GCA_947631095.1 uncultured Wohlfahrtiimonas sp. | reverse complement strand
ATGTGTGCCAGCTATAGCATTCGGGCCTTTAATTAGCCAGATACTATCGCCAATATTAAGTTTGCCACTATTATTCACTACATCTGAATCTAAGGTGAAAGTTGCACCGATTAACTCAGAGCCACGCGCTTGATTAAGATTGTGTGTCACAGTTGATTGACTGCTTGGCGCAACTTTTCTCATCACTAAAATCACAACGATGACTAAAAGCACTGATATGACTGAAAATAAAATGAGTGCCGTATTGATTTCTATGGGAATCATAACAGCAATAATGCCGACGATTATTGAACTTATTCCAAACCACATTAAAAACATGCCGGGTAAAATCATTTCGATAATGATCAACATAATGCCAATAGTGAACCAATTGACTAATAAAGCCATTTAATCATCCCCGATTATTTACTGGTATTGGTTGATTTAATTAAATCTGTAATGCCCGCTAAAGAGCTAACAATTCCAGTTGCTTCCATAGGCATCATAATAATTTTATCATTTTGGCTTTCGGCGATTTTAGCAAAAGCCTCAACATACTTTTGTGCAATAAAGTAATTGATTGCTTGTAGATTACCATCTGCAATAGCTTCAGAAACCATACGTGTTGCAGTTGCTTCTGCTTCTGCTAAACGTTCACGAGCTTCTGCATCCATGAATGCAGCGGTTTTTCTAGCTTCTGCATCTAAGATAATGCCTTGTTTTTCACCTTCTGCTTTTAAAATTTCTGCTTGACGTAAACCTTCGGCTTCTAAAATTGCAGCACGTTTTTCGCGTTCTGCTTTCATTTGTCTTGCCATTGCGTCAATTAAATCGCGAGGTGGTGCAATGTCTTTAATTTCAATGCGAGTCACTTTAACTCCCCAAGGAGCAGTAGCATGATCCACAACAGATAATAAGCGAGCATTTATATCATCACGTTTCGATAGTAATTCATCTAAATCCATTGACCCCATAACCGTACGAATATTGGTCATGATTAAATTGATAATAGACAGTGTGAGATTATTGACTTGGTAAGCAGCTTGCGCCGCATCGTTAATCTGAAAGAAGGCAACACCATCTACACGAACCATCGCATTATCACGAGTGATGACTTCTTGTGAAGGTACATCCATCACTTGTTCCATCATATTTAAGCGGCGTCCGATGCGATCGAAAATTGGAACGATGAGGTTAATGCCAGGATGAAGAGTCCTTGAGTAACGCCCAAAGCGTTCAATTGTTGCTTGTTGTCCTTGCGGAATGATTTTTACCCCAAGAAATACAACAAGAATCACAGCGATAACAATTGATAGAATAATGATGGATATACCAGACATAAATGCTCCTTATTTTTAGTATTAAAACTTAGGCGCTAAATGAGTTGCCACAGCCACAAGTTGTTGTTGCATTAGGGTTGCGAATAACGAATTGTTCACCCTGTAGGTTTTGAACATAATCAATGTCCGCACCTACGAGATATTGATAGCTTAAAGGATCAATCAGCAATTTTACGCCTTGATTTTCAACTTCTACATCGCCACTTTCGAGTTCTTCAGCAAATGTAAAGCCATATTGAAAGCCAGAACAACCGCCACCTTGAATATATACACGTAACATTAAGTTGGGATTTGCTTCATCATCGATTAATGATTTAACTTTTAACGCTGCTGCGTCTGTAAAATTGATACCTGTATCTGACATTTTAAGGCCTCCATGTAAATTACTCTATTATATGAGAAAACGATATTCTTTTCACGATGATGTGCATTGACATTTCAAAGCGACTTATATCTTTGGTAAATCATTGATTAATTCGATTGAATGATCTGCTTCCATAAAGGAAAAATATGTTCTATGACCAATGGCGCATAAGCAAGTTCCGGTATTGTATTAGGCTCAATCCAAATCACCTCATCAATTTCAGCTTGAGGAGAAAGTGTATGAGATTCTGTTAGATTTATTTTAAATACTTGGGAATGTATTTTGTAATTAGGTTCATTGGCGGCATCTGCTTCGTAAGAATTTATGTACACAGCGTCATTTTCTGCAATTTGCAAGGAAATTTCTTCCTTGAGTTCCCTCAGTAAGGCATCAATCGCTGATTCTCCGATTTCAATTTTTCCACCAGGTAACATAAATTTCTGGGTATTATGTTTGCGGACTAATAGTAGGCGATTATTGGTGTCAATAATTATTGCGGCGGCAAGATAAAAATAGTTGTGTTGGCGTTTCATAAGCAAAAATATATATTCAGTTGAGTGGAAGTATAAGAAAATTAGAGAGCACTATATTATTTGTTTTCAAAAATTTTCACGATTTGTATTATGACTTGAAGTATAGAGAATTGAATGTTTCATGCGGTGAATGATTATTGTGCATTACTGTTAATTATGATAATCAGATTATAACAATTCAATTGATAATTGGGAGATTAAGCGTTATATTTAATGCATTATTAATAACGGTATTTAGATAGATTATGAAAACAATTAATAAAAAAGTTTTACCAGCGATTATTTTAATCATAGCAATTATGGTCATTGGTTTTGGTATGCAGTTTTTTTCTTTTAAAAATAGCGGTGAAGAAATTGCGGAAGATCAACAGGCAGCTGAATATGCAGCAACTGTTAATCAATGCCAACAAGATGCTGAGAAAAATATTGAACTGTCAAAAGAATGTAAGGAAATTTTGAATCAAAAATAAGCCTTAGTCGCTGATCTTTAGATTCATTTTGTAAGCTGTTATAGTATTCTTTTATATAAAAAAGAGAATATTATGACAGCTTTATATATTGTAACTGGTGCATCGAAAGGCATTGGTGAAGCATTGGCCAATCAATTAGAAATAGAAGGTCATCAAGTTCTGCGCTTGGCGAGAACTAATCCGAAATCATTATCAAATTTAATTGAAGTTGATTTGACAGACTCATCAGCTAGTATTTCTATAATGACAGATTGGTTGAAGCCCCGTTTAGCAACTGCAAGCTCAATAACTCTTATTAATAATGCAGGCACTGTAGAGCCGATGGGAGTTGTTGGTAAAATCGATGATGCTCAATTGGCTCAAGCATTAATATTGAATATCGGTGCTGTTATGTCACTTAGTAATGCATTTGTCGCATTAACAGACTGTTTTAAGGGTCAAAAATATATCATGAATATCTCTTCAGGTGCAGGGCGCAATGCCTATGAAGGTTGGGGAGTATACTGTGCAACAAAAGCAGCGGTAGATCGCTTCACTGAAGTATTAATGAAAGAGCAGTCTTCCAAAGATAATCCTGTTAAAGTGACATCAATTGCCCCTGGAATTATCGATACTGATATGCAGTCTGTGATTCGCAGTAGCACAGAAGAGTTATTCCCAAA
>CANRJX010000185.1 GCA_947631095.1 uncultured Wohlfahrtiimonas sp. | reverse complement strand
AAGCGACAACATTAAGAAAGCTGCCAACGGCAGCTCCTAAAATGAAAGTAAATATATATAAAATAATTTCTGTATTGCTAACTAGATACATTTACGATAGTCCTTGTTCTAAGTTCCTTCTGCCATACTAAATAATGGCAAGTACATAGCAACAACAATACCACCAACCAATGATCCTAAAATAACAATAAGAATCGGTTCAATTAAAGACATCATTGCACCAACAGCGTTGTCAATATCTTCCATATAAAGGTCAGCAACTTTATTCAGCATTTCTGATAAGTTACCTGATTTTTCACCGATACCAATCATATAACTCACCATATCTGGAAACATTTTAGATTGTCGCATCGCAAAGTTTAATTCTTGCCCAATAGAAACATTACCTTTAATTTGTTCAATAGCATCTTGGAAGACAGTATTACTGGTAGAATTAGCAACGGTATTTAAAGATGCAATAATGGGCGTACCTGCCTCATACATAGTGGACAAAGTACTTGCAAAGTTAGCACTATTTGATAGCACAATAAGATTGCCAAAAACTGGCAGCTTGAGCACCTTCTCATCATATTTTCTTTTAAAGGTTTTATTTGTACGCAATAATCTTTTAAAGAGATAAATAAAGACACCTATTCCCATCAACGTATAAACAAAACCCCAAGAACGTATACCTTCAGAAATATTCACGACAAATTGTGTCGCAGCTGGCAATTCTCTACCTTGCTCTTTAAACATGTCAGCAAATACAGGAACGACTTTCCAAAGAATTAATGCAGTAATACCAAGTGCAATACATATAACAATAATTGGATACACTAGAGCTTTTTTGATGGTTTTTTTGATTCTACTATTTTTTTCTAAAAAGTCTGCTAACTGAGCCAGGATTGTTTCAAGAGTACCCGAACGCTCACCTGCAGCCACTAAACCAACATAAGTGCGATCAAAAACAAAAGGATGTTTGGCCAAAGCATTTGATAAACCACCACCTCTATCTACATCTGTTTTAACAGCATATAAAAGCTCACTTAATGCAATTTTAGAAGCACCAGATGCTTGCATGGCTAAAGCTTCAGATAATGGCAAACCAGCTTCTAGCATAGTAGCTAACTGGCGAGTAAAAAGCATAATATCTTCAGGCTTAACCTTACCGCCCTTGCCTTTTTTTACTTTAGCTTTCGTTATTTTTAACGGCTGAATGCCTTGAGCATTTAATAAAGATCGTATCTTTGTTGGGGATGATCCCTTTGATGTACCTTCGACACGATTTCCTAGCTTATCTCGTCCGACCCAATTATAGTCGACTTCTTTTCTATTATCTAAAGCCATAAGGATACGTCCATATAATTATTATTATGGTACCGACGCCCGGATTTGAACCGGGAAGCCTCTCAGCACTACCACCTCAAGGTAGCGTGTCTACCAATTCCACCACGCCGGCAATTAATTTTAAACAGTATATCTCAATTATTTTTTTTGTCTGCTCATTTTATGAGCGCATTATTTTGACTCACCAATATTTGGTACCAATGATGTCGATGGTGCATCTAATACACTTTCAGTTGTAGAAACAGAAGCTTTACCATACAAAACCATCATAGAGAAACTGGTGACAAAAAACACAACAACCATCCACTTAGTTAGCTTAGCAAGAAAGTTACTTTTACCTGCTGCACCGAATACTGTACCTGATGCACCACTACCAAAAGCAGCACCAGCATCAGCACCTTTACCATGTTGCACGAGGACAAGACCAATAATGGCAATAGCCACGATAACATGTATTACTGTAATGATTGTTGTTAATACCATATCAAACCTTCAAATTCATTAAACGCTTCGAATAATTTCCGAAAACACACTAGGTTTTAATGATGCGCCACCAACCAAAACACCATCAATATAAGCTTGAGACATATATTGTTGGGAGTTTTCAGAAGTTACGCTACCACCGTAAAGAACCCTTAATAAGGAGCGAATACTATCACTTTTTGCGCTTAATGTACAGGAAATAAACTCATGCACCTCATTAGCTTCTTCAGCACTTGCAGACTTCCCAGTTCCTATAGCCCAAACAGGTTCATAAGCAATAATGATTTTAGAAAATTGTTCAATACCACAACGTGCAATGACACTTTCTAGCTGTTGAGAAATAATATTCTTCCATGCATTCGATTCTCTTTCTTCTAATGTTTCACCAACGCATAAAATTGGAGTCAGCCCAGAATTTAGTGCTGCTAATGTTTTTTCAGCGACCAACTCATTAGTTTCACCATACATTTGTCGTCTTTCAGAGTGCCCAACCAACACATATTGACATTTTACATTCACTAGCATTTCTGCAGAAATCTCGCCTGTATAAGCACCAGATTCTTGTTGAGACACATTTTGAGCACTTAATAATATTTTTGAGCCTTGGATGTGCTGTGCCACTTCTGATAAATATACAAAAGGCGGCGCAATAATAACATCATGCTGACTTGCATTTGCTGCATCAACGATTCCTTCAACAATAACTTTTGCTGATTCAGAATTTCCATTCATTTTCCAATTACCAGCAATGATTTTTTTCTTTTCCATAAACCATCCAATATTTTTACTTAGAACAATGAATAGCATACTAACTGATTGTGATTTTTTTTTATAGCCAACATAGTTTATATTCTGCTAAAACCATGTAAAATGGCCCATTAATTTAACTCCCTGATGGCAGATGGACTAAAAAATATGATACCAAAACGACTAAAGTCTCTTTTCTCATGTGACCTTTCAATTGATCTAGGAACAGCTAACACACTTATTTATGTTCGTGGTCAAGGAATAGTTTTAAATGAACCTTCAGTTGTTGCGATGGAAAAAGATAAAAAAACTGGGCGCGAAAGAGTTGCGGCTGTTGGTCATGAAGCTAAGCGTATGCTAGGCAGAACACCTGATGGAACAGAAGCTTACCGCCCATTAAAAGACGGCGTAATTGCAGACATTGAGCGCACTGAAGATATGCTCGGCAACTTTATCAATCGTGTATTGCAAAAGCGTGGCTTTATTCGTCCGACACCGCGCATCATAGTCTGCGTACCCTCTGGTGCCACTCATGTTGAAAAACGTGCAATTAAAGAAGCGACCGAAACTGCTGGCGCCATCGAAGTTAAATTAATTCCTGAACCAATGGCAGCTGCACTTGGTGCTGGTATTCCCGTTCATGAAGCCACTGGGTCAATGATTTTAGACATTGGTGGCGGTACATCAGAAGTTGCTGTGATTTCACTCACAGGCATTGTATATGCTAACTCAATCCGAATTGGTGGTGATCATTTTGATGAGGCCATCATTCAATATGTTCGACGTAATTATGGCATGTTGCTCGGTGAACCA
>CANRJX010000184.1 GCA_947631095.1 uncultured Wohlfahrtiimonas sp. | reverse complement strand
CTCAATCAATTGATCACCCTACTGAGCCATTCAGAGCATAAATTCATTATTTTTTGTGATGATTTATCATTTGAATCCGAAGATTCATCATATAAATCCTTAAAGGCTTTATTAGACGGCTCATTAATGAATCCGCCTGATAATATCCTTTTTTATGCAACATCTAATCGCCGTCATCTTTTACCTGAATATATGAAAGATAATCAAGCGGCCAAAATGGATGAAAATAATGAAATACATTTAGGCGAAGCGATTGAAGAAAAAATTTCATTGTCAGAGCGCTTTGGCATTTGGTTAACTTTTTATAGTTTCTCACAAGATGAATATTTAAATATTATTCGCAGCTGGCTAGTAACCTTAGACAATACTATTGAATATACAGAAAAAACACAGCAAGAAGCTCTTCAATTTGCTCTTTTACGAGGATCTCGAAGTGGCAGAGTCGCTATACAATTTGCAAAAAGCTATGTTGGTACTCATCAACTCAAACTTCTAAACAAGGAATAAATTATGTCAACTTATATGGCTAAGGAAATTCGTGAAATCCCAGATGTCATTGCTAAACAAGGGGAAAGTAATGCTCCTATGTTGATAAAACTAGCTGAATTTATCCGTAAAGAAACTATCTCTGGTGTAACTTTATTAGGCCGTGGTAGTTCGAGAAATGCTTGTTATTATGCTAAATATATTTTTGAAAATGCTTTAAACATTCCTGTTTCATTAGCATCACCCTCTATTGCATCTATCTATGACAAAACTTTAAACTTCAAAGGCCAACTACTATTCGTATGCTCTCAATCGGGTGCAAGTCCTGATTTAGTGAAATATGTTGAAAATGCAAAAGCAGGTGGCGCAACAGTTGTTGGATTAGTTAATGATGAGTCATCACCAATTGCTAAGTTATCTGATTTCTTATTTGGCTTAAAAGCTGGCAAAGAAAATAGCGTTGCAGCCACAAAATCTTATATCGCCAACCTTTATGCATTTGCATCTATTTATGCAATGTTTTGTGGCAAAAATGATCTTGCAGATGAACTTTATCACCTACCTGAAGTTATGGATCAAGTAGTCCATACAAATTGGGATCTGTTCTCTGAAACAATCATTAACACTGACAACTTATTCTGTTTAGGTCGCAGTTACAATTTAAGTACTGCCAAAGAAATTGCTTTAAAATTCAATGAAACCTGTCAAATTTTTGCCAAAGATTACTCATCTTCTGAATTTTTTCATGGTCCACTGGCATTAATTGAAAAAGGCATTCCTATTCTTCATTTCTTGATGAATGATGAAACCTATAAAGTTTCATTAGAAACCAATCAAAAACTAATTGATTTAGGCGCGAATGTTTACACTGTCGACAGTAAAGCATTTGATGATAAAACATTAATCATTCCATCGTCTTCACCAATCATTCAACCATTGATTCAAACAACAGCGATGTACAGTATTATTGAGCAGCTGTCTGTGAGAAAAGGCTTGAACCCTGATGAGCCACCATTTTTAAACAAAGTGACTAAAACTCTTTAAATCATATGATCTCAATCTATGCACCAAGCATTTATGATGGTGAAAAATATCATCATAATGCTTGGTTAAATATTCAAAATAATGCAGTCATTGGGATTTCTGATGAACCTCAATATGATGACTGTATTAAATATGCGGAAGGCATTCTAACCCCTGGATTCATAGATTTACAGGTTAACGGCGGTGGAGGCATATTATTCAATAATGATCCGACGGCTCGTGGTTTAACCAAAATAATCAATGCTCATCGCTCATTAGGCACTCATGAGCTACTTGCCACTTTAATCACAAGTGATGACGAGACAATTTACCATGCATTAGACGCTATAGAAGAAGCAGTATCAACTGAACAACAAGGCTTATTAGGTCTTCATTTAGAAGGCCCTATGATTAATAGCTTAAAGCGTGGCATTCACTTTGAAAAAAATATCCATATATTAAGTGATCGATTATTAGCGGCAATTCAATCACGCAATCTCGGTTCTGTTTTAATCACTTTAGCCCCCGAAATGGTTGAAGCATCTCTCATAACTGAGCTTAAAGATGCAGGCATTACAGTTTTTGCTGGCCACAGCAATGCCAATGCCACCGAAGCACAAATTGGATTAAATGCTGGCATTAGTGGATTTACACATTTATTCAATGCAATGCCGCCGATGCTATCAAGAGATCCATCTATATTAGGCGTTGCTTTAAGTGATAGAAACAGCTGGGGCACAATTATTCATGATGGCATTCATGTCGATCCAATTATGGTAAAAATTGCCATTGAATCAAAGCATATTGATAATATGATTTTAGTGACGGATGCCATGGCAACGTTAGGAAGTGAAATCACCTCTTTTGATTTTAATGGTCATACTATTTATAAAAATCAGAATCGATTGGTTAATCATGAAGGCAAGCTAGCTGGCGCACATATTGATCTATTCACCAGCCTAAATAATACAATTAAGCTTGGCTATTCATTCGAATCATCACTTAAAATGATCACCCAAAATCCTGCAAAAGCATTGAATTTATATCCAAAGTTTGGCTCACTAAAAAATGGTGCTAAGGCTAATATAAATTGGATAAATGGTGATATGATTAAACCTATTCTATAATCCACATGGCGCTTAAATCATAATGAACGGTTTAATTTTCATCTTTATATGTTTAGCAATTGGTAAAATTCTTTCACATATCACCAACCCACAAGAGCTCATTCGTTCTTTAAATTTATTGGTTGTAAGAGTTGCATTACCTGCATTAATTCTAGATAAAATCCATACGATTAATTTGACAGGCGATGCATTTTTTCCGCTAATCACACCTTGGATCGGTTTTTTTCTTGCCGTTGCAACTATTTATTTAATCAAACTCTTCATTCCTATTTCTAAAGTCACGACGGGTTGTTTAATATTACTTTGTGGCACAAGCAACACATCGTTCGTTGGTTTTCCTTTAGTACAAGCATTGCTAGGGCCTGAAGCATTAAATACTGCCATCATCATTGATCAATCGAACTTAATTGTCCTATTTACCTGCGGTGTTTTAGTTGCCAACTTATACTCCGGAAAAAGTGTCGATTTTAAGCAAATGATCATCAGAATTCTAATTTATCCACCTGTATTAGCTCTGATTTTTGGTGTATTGCTGCGCCCCTTCCCCTACCCTGAAGCCATTCAATATTCTTTAGAAACTCTTGGATCACTATTAACACCATTAACAATGCTCTCTATTGGTTGTAGCTTAAGCTTGCCTAGAGATAAAAGCATGATCAAATTAATCTCTATTGGTTTAAGCATAAAATTGATATTAATGCCTTTTGTGATTTCAATGCTAGCACTATATGTATTCACATC
>CANRJX010000183.1 GCA_947631095.1 uncultured Wohlfahrtiimonas sp. | reverse complement strand
GATACCAATATATGTCCAAATTCTTAATGGTGCTGTTGAAAAACTGGTAATGCCCTCTAATGCTAAATTCCATAATTTCCAGCCATTGAATTTAGTTTCACCTACAGAACGTTCCGCCCGAGTATATTCAACAATAGCTGTTTTACCACCTACCCAAGATAAAATGCCTTTCATGAAAAGATTACGCTCAGGTAATTGTTTGATATTTTCGACAACCTCTCTCGACATTAGCCTAAAATCACCAACATTTTCTTCAATTTTGGGTTTGCTAATTTTATTGTGCAATTTATAAAAAAGCTCAGCAGATTTACGTTTTAGTGCAGTATCACTTGAACGATCAATGCGTTTAGCGAGAACAACGTCATAGCCTTCTTGCCACTTTTTAATTAATTCTGGAATCACTTCAATAGGGTCCTGAAGGTCGACATCTATAGGGATAATCACATCACCCGTTGCATGTTCGAGTCCTGCAAATAAAGCAGGTTCTTTACCAAAATTTCGAGTAAAGCTTAAAGCTTGTACCAAAGGATCTGCATTGGCCAACATTTCTATGAGGTTTTCGGTGTTGTCTGAACTGCCATCATTAATAAATATAATTTCGATTGAGTAGGGTTTTAAATAGGGCGCTTCTCTCAAAGTATTGTAAAAGATTGGTATTGCTTCTTCTTCATTATATACAGGCACAACTAGTGATATTTTTTTCATAGTAATTTTACTTAAAGACAATATATTTAGAATAAACAAAGCCTAAAATTAAGCTAATTGCTGAAAATGCAACTAAAGTAATGAGTGGAAATAAATTGAGATAATCAGCACTGAGACCCGTTAGATAGCTTAAAAATGCCATAAAAGCTGTAAATAAGATATAACGAGTTCCTGTGGGTTTTTTATTAAATGTAAATTTCGCATTCATAAAAAATGAAAAGGTTACCGCAATTAAAAACGCCATCAAATTTGAATTGGCTTGACTGAGATTAAATAGCATAAAACACAGCCCAAAAATAACCCAGTGTAGAGCTGTGTTTAAAATGCCAATTGAAAAATATTTAGCAAACATAGATTATTGCGTAATTAACTGTGTGAGTTCATCCACATATTCTTGCATCAGTTTCGGATTTCTATCAGCACGGCTTTCAATATTTAAGCGTAGCAAAGGTTCAGTGTTGGAAGCTCGGACATTTAAACGCCAAGCACCAAAATCTAAACTCACACCATCAGTTTCATCTATAGAGGGATTATCTTTTGAAAAATGATCAAATATTTTTTGTATGGTTTTTTGTGTATCTTCAACTTTGAAGTTAATTTCACCACTACATGGGAATTTTTGTATCATTCCTTCAACCAGTTCAGATAAAGATAATCCTGTTTCAGACAATACAGTTAAAGTCAGTAGCCATGGGATCATTCCGCTATCACAGTAAGCAAAATCACGAAAATAATGATGAGCGCTCATTTCACCACCATAAACGGCATTATGCTCGCGCATGACATCCTTGATAAATGCATGGCCTGATTTTGATTGCACAGCAACGCCACTATATTGTTCTGTTATATTTAACGTATTCCAAATGAGGCGAGGATCATGAACAATTTTTTCACCTGATTGTTTCAGTAAAAATGCCTGCGCCAATAATCCAACGATATAATAACCTTCGATGAACTGGCCTTTTTCATCAAACAAGAAACAACGATCGAAGTCGCCATCCCAAGCAATCCCCATATCAGCTTTATGTTCTAAAACTGCATTGCTCGTGCTACTACGATTTTCAATCAAAATAGGGTTAGGAATACCATTTGGGAAATTTCCATCAGGATCATTATGAATTTTAATGAATTCAACAGAAATATTCAGTGATTTGAATTTTCCTTCTAAAGCATCAATTACGTGTCCTGCTGCACCATTTCCAGCATTCATTACTAATTTTAATGGGCGAATTTTAGTGGGGTCAATGTATGTTAAAAGGTGTTCAATGAACTCAGGCAAAATATTATATGGTTTCGTAGAACCCTTATGAGTAACTTCATCAAAGTTGCCTGATTCAGCTAAAGCCTGAATTTCTTTAAGACCTGTATCACTACTGATTGGGCGAGAACCTTCGCGAACCAATTTCATGCCGTTATAATCCATGGGATTATGGCTCGCAGTTATTTCAATTCCGCCTTGAACATCTAAATGAAAAGCCCCGAAATAAACTTCTTCTGTGCCCGTTAGTCCTAAATCTAAAACATTGACACCGGCATCATTTAAGCCTTTCATGGTTGCTTGCTTTAAACCTTCGCTACTTAGACGAACATCGCAGCCTACAACAACAGTTTTAGGTTGATAAATCTGCCCATAAGCACGACCAATTTTATATGCAATTTCTTCATTTAATTCTGAGCCTAATTTTCCACGAATGTCATAGGCTTTAAAACAAGTGTATTTAGTCATGAGTTTTTTGTGCCTCTATAGAAAGTCTATTTCTTATGGCCTGACGAATCAGTACAAACAAAACAGCCAAAATTCCACCTAAGAAAAATCCAATAATAACGATTAGCTTTTTATTTGGTTTTATTGGTTTTTCTGGGATCTCAGGAGTTGCATTTACTTGAAAAACATTAAACTCATTTATAGATGGCAACTGAAGTGTTTTATATACATTAATATTTGCGACAAGTTCGTTGTAGCTATTATTTTCAGAAAAATTAGTTACGTTTTCTTTTAGACTTTTCAGTTTAGCAGAGAGAACTTCAGAACCTTGCATATACGCTTCTGTAATATTCTCTTCAGGTTTAATAATATTCAGTTTTTGAGCAATAGATAACGCATTTTGTAGTTGTTCAATTTCGTAGTCATGTTTTTGAGTCAATTCTGCTTGAAGCACTAAAATTGAATTTTGAAAATTATTAATCAATGCATTAAGCTCAGCTTCTCTATTTTTAAGAACGATTTCTTTAGCGCCTTTTTCAGCAAATGATAGAAAATCTCGTGTAACATTGAATGCGTTTTCAGCATCTGTAGCCTTGAAGCTAATTGTATAATAATTAGAGTCTTTATTAGCTTGCTTTATAAGCAGATTTTTTTTGAATAAATTAAAATTTTCTTGCGTATTTTCTAACTCATTTTCATAATTTTTTAGATAATGATTTTGAAAGAAATCGCGTTGAGTATTGTTCGCGTTTAAATTATTAATCAATATGCTGTATATTCTATCTTGATCAATTGCTGGTAAAGTCGGTGGAGGTGTTTCTCCTAGTTTTGTAGAGACTGCTCTCACGCCTTTATTAAGTATTTCATATTGATATTGGAAAGGCGGGGCAATTTCTATTTCGGATTGATAGGTTGGTTTAATAATAACAAATGCAAGAATGCCAGCAATAATTGTGAAAGCCAGTGTTATGCCAACGATTGTC
>CANRJX010000182.1 GCA_947631095.1 uncultured Wohlfahrtiimonas sp. | reverse complement strand
GCGCCAGAAGGGTGGAAGGTTAAAAATGTAGGTTTACCTTCTTCTGCACCCTGGATCTTCGAATTACGAACAATGCTATAACCATCCATTTCTAGGGCATCACTACCACCTAAAGAATTTGTTTCCAAAGATGCAAAGTCATTACTATTGTGTTGCGTACTATCGATAATAAAAAGTTGATAAGCATCACTCGGAGTAAAAATTCTTTGTCTGGTAATAAGATAGTTAACGCCTTTGTTAGGCTCATTGGAGTTTACGCCGAGCTCTGCATCCTGATCGCTGATTGTGTTGACACTAGAATTATTATTTTCAATTTTTAATTGTCCAATAGGCTTAAATGACATGACCCAGTCTTGATACCAGTAATCATCTTTATGATTTGTATAGTTTAAGTAACCATCAGTGTATACATAAATTACACGATTAGTTGCACTGGCAATTTCTTGAGCTGATCTTAGAAAATTAGCGGCATGAATAATTTGGCTCTTTGCACGTGATTTTTCGATGAAGTTATAAAAAGCAGGTACACCAAACATCGCAATAATTGAAAATATTGTTAAGGTCACCATTAATTCTATAAGTGTGTAGCCTTTATTATAGGTCTTTATTCGTAATTTCATTTAGTTATAACCTGTTTTCTTGTCAATAGAATATACAAATTTGGGGCTTATTAAAGTCTGTATTGTATCATTTTATTATTATTGAGTGACATTATGTCTCTGAGTAATGTCAAGTTTAGCAAATATTAGAAGTGATTGAAATGCAGCCATTTAAGAAACGATCATTGGTAGTATGAAAACAGCCTATTTTTGTTACAATTAATTTTTTATATATTTGGAAGAAAATATGGAACTTGATTTTACAGTTCTCTTGTTAATGCTAATACCATTAGTATTCGCAATTACAATTCATGAAGCAGCACATGGTTATATGGCCTATTGGTTGGGTGATAATACCGCTAAAAATTTAGGTAGACTATCTTTATCTCCGATTCGTCACATTGACCCAATAGGCACAATAGCAGTACCTTTGGGTTTATTTGTCCTATCAACATTGACAGGCTCAGGGTTGTTTTTATTCGGTTGGGCAAAGCCAGTTCCTTTTGACCCAAGAAATTTTAAAAATCCGCGTAAAGATATTGCATTAACAGCATTTGCAGGGCCCGCATCTAATTTTATTCAAGCATTTATTTGGGCGATTGTACTTATGACTGTATCGAATATCGAATCTGCGTATTCCGACGGACCAACAATTGCAAAAGGCCTATTAATAATGGCGCAGTATGGTGTTTTGATTAATGTCTTTTTAATGGTATTAAATTTAATGCCAATCCCACCTTTAGATGGTGGTCGAATCGCAATGATGCTTTTACCATATAACTTATCTAGGCAGCTTGAAAGAATCGAACCTTACGGTGTGTGGATTATTTTAGGTTTACTATATTTAGGGCTTTTACCTTTGAATTTAATATCAGGGATGATCGTTAAATTTATTTTATCTATTTTAGGGATCTTTTTTTAGGATACATCATGTCTAAACCAGTAGTATTAACAGGAATAACAACAACAGGTACACCTCATTTAGGTAATTATGCGGGGGCAATTGGACCAGCAATTGAAATGAGCAATTCACATGATAATTGTTACTTTTTTCTTGCAGATTATCATGCATTGATCAAGTGCCAAGAGCCAGAACGTATTATTCAATCTCGACAAGAGATCGCGGCAACATGGTTGGCTTTGGGATTAGATACCGATAAAGCAACTTTTTATCGCCAATCTGATATTCCTGAGATCACACAGTTAATGTGGTTATTAACATGTGTGACTGCGAAAGGTTTGATGAATAGGGCTCATGCTTATAAGGCATCTGTGGATGAAAATCTAACGAATCAAGAGGATCCTGATAAAGGCATTACGATGGGCTTGTTTTCATATCCTGTTCTCATGGCGGCAGACATTTTAATGTTTAATGCCAAATATGTTCCAGTGGGACGAGATCAAATTCAACATGTTGAAATGGCAAGGGATATTGCGCAGCGTTTTAACTATTTATACGGTGAGCATTTTGTATTACCTGAAGCTAAAATCGATGATAATGTTGCACTTTTACCAGGCACAGATGGTCGTAAGATGAGTAAAAGCTACAATAATACGATTCCTTTATTCTTACCTGAAAAACAGTTGCGCAAAGCAATCATGCGCATTGTGACTGACTCTAGTGAGCCAGGTGAGCCAAAAGATCCTGATCAATCAACTTTGTATGAATTGTATAAATCATTTGCGACTGAAACTGAATGTGCTGCTATTAGACAAGCATATGCTGATGGAATCGCATGGGGTGAGATGAAACAAGTATTGTTTGAAAAGATCAACAGTATTTTGACTGAGCCACGTGAAAAATATAATGAGTTGATGGCAAACCCAGCATATGTAGAAAAAATATTGTTGCAAGGTGCTGAAAAAGCACGTGTTCAGACAATTCCGTTTATGTCTAAATTGCAAAAAGCTGTGGGTCTATAAAATGTCTATGGAAATTGAGCAGGAAAATGTCGGTGCTATATATAAAGGTGAGCCTGTTCAATTGCCTTTGGATTTATTTATTCCTCCAGATGCTTTAGAGCTATGGCTCGAGGCATTTGAAGGACCTTTCGATTTATTGTTGTACCTTATTCGAAGAAATAATTTTGATATTTTGGATATTCCGATTTCAGAGATTACTCGGCAATATATGGCTTATGTTGATCTTTTGAAAAAGGATCGCTTTGAGTTAGCGTCAGATTATTTAGTAATGGCTGCTTGGTTGGCTGAAATTAAATCTAGATTGTTACTTCCAAAACATCCTACTATTGATGATACAGAAGAAGAAAATGATCCAAGACAAGAGTTAATAGAGCGATTACAGCTATATGCGCAATATAAGCAAGCAGCGATGGATTTAGATGAGTTGCCACGCTATCAAGAAGAAATATCACCTGTGAAATTTGGTATACCTGATCTGATTAGAGAAGAGCGTTTACCTCAATTGCACATTGATGAGTTAACTGCAGCATTAAAAAAGCTCTTAAAAGAGAAAGTTCATTACTCGCACCATGTTGTTACGACAGAAGTTTTATCTGTTCAGGAGAGAATGGTGAGTATTTTAGATCATTTAAGTGATACTGATTATCTAACTTTCGAAAAAGTTCTAAATTTGCAGGAAGGAAAACTAGGAATTGTTGTTTCTTTTATCGCAATTTTAGAATTAGGTAAGCAACAGATGATCGAAATAGTGCAAAAAAATGCTTATAGCCCAATTAAATTGAAATTAATTTAAGATAAATAAACTTTTTTGAAGAAAAACCGTCTAATTTTTAGGCGGTTTTGTTTTTTTATAGAGTAAATTAAAAGTTTTTCTATGAATAAAAACAGTGTTTTTTGTCTTGTATAGTTTTTTATGAAATTAATATCATAAAAAAACAAATAAATTTTTAATTTAAATCATT
>CANRJX010000181.1 GCA_947631095.1 uncultured Wohlfahrtiimonas sp. | reverse complement strand
TTGGAATTTCTGCCAATAAGGCTTGTGTATATGGATGATTAGGTCGTGCAAAAATTTCTGTCGTAGATGCAGTTTCAACAATCTTTCCTAAATACATAATTGCCACACGATCAGAAAAGTGCTCAACCACCCCCAAATCATGGCTGATAAATAAATAAGTTAAATCGAGTTCATCACGCAAATCCATAAATAAATTCACAATTTGCGCTTGAATCGATACATCCAAAGCAGCAACCGCTTCATCACAGACCAACATATCTGGCTGAACAGCCAATGCACGAGCTATGCCAATACGTTGCCGCTGCCCGCCACTGAATTGATGCGGAAAACGCTTACGATAACTTGCGCTTAACCCAGCACGCTCTAACTGCTCACTTACGTATTGATCCATGTCTTTGCCTTTCACCAAACCATGAATTAAAGCTGCTTCACCAATGCTGTCATCAACGCGCAAACGTGGGTTCAAACTTGCATAAGGATCTTGAAAAATCATTTGAATACGTAATTGCGCTTGTCGCCACTCTTCAGCACTCATATTTTTAGTATTAATGCCATCGACCAACATATCGCCAGAGCTGGGTGGCAAAATCCCTGCCACCATTCTACCCAATGTCGATTTACCACAGCCTGATTCACCCACTAAACCAACCACTTCACCTTTATAAACAGCTAAATCTACTTGATTAACGGCAGACGTCACCACAGGTGGTTTAATCATGCCTAAATGTATCAACTGTTGGCTCAGCCAATTATGTTTTTTATCTCCGAAGCGTTTGGAAATTTTATCTAAACGAACCAAGGGAACACTCATGATTGTTGCTCCTGTACGATGGATACCTGATGACTCGGGAAGAAACAACGAACTGCATGTTGATCTTGCCCATTAATTAATGACGTTCTTTGTTGACAAGCTTCTTGCACTCGCTCACAACGCGTTGCAAATGCACAACCTTGCGGTAAATCTAATAAACCTGGGGTAATGCCCTTAATTTGACGCAAACGCTGACCACGTACATTACGACTCGGCAAACTATTAATTAACCCTTCTGTATAAGGATGTTGAGGATCAGTAATCACTTGATCAATCGTGCCAGATTCAACAATCTGCCCCGCATACATTACAGCCACTCGATCCGCTAAACCTGCAATCACAGATAAATCATGTGTGATCCAAATTAGTGCAGTGCCATAATCTTTCGCCAACTTTTGTACTTCTGATAAGATTTGTGCTTGAATCGTGACATCTAATGCAGTTGTTGGTTCATCAGCAATGATTAAATCAGGTTGTAATAACAGTGCAATTGCAATTGCAACACGCTGTCTCATTCCACCTGATAATTCATGAGGATACAATTTTAATCTCGCTTCAGGGCTAGGAACACCCATTAAGGCGAGCATATCCCGCGATTTTTCCCATGCTGCTTTTTTACTGATTTTTTCATGTGCTTGAAGCGTTTCAATCATTTGTGTATCAATGCGCAAAACAGGATTCAACGTCATCATTGGATCTTGGAAAATCATTGCAATACGATTACCACGTAAATGGCGCATCTGCTTTTCCGAATACTGCAATAAATTTTCACCTTTAAAAAGAATCTTGCCATCAGAAATTTTGCCGGGAGCATCAATCAAACGCATTAATGAAAATCCTGTTACAGATTTTCCTGAACCTGACTCACCCACAAGGCCTAAAATCTCACCCTGCTTTAACTGTAAACTCACATCATTCACAGCTAGAATCGTTCCTTCTTTTGTAGCAAAGGTGGTTGTTAAATTTTGTACATCTAATAATAATTGCTCTGACATTAACGTAACCTCGGATTAAACACATCACGAAAGCGATCACCGATTAAATTCAATGACACAATCGTCAACAACAATGCAATACCAGGAAATAAGCTAATCCAATACTGACCAGACAACATATATTGATAACCGTTAGAGATGAGCAGGCCTAAAGAAGGTTCTGTAACAGGTACACCTAGCCCTAAAAAGCTCATGGTTGCTTCCAAAGTAATCGCCCTTGCCACTTGTAATGCTGCGATCACAATTAATGCTGGCAAACAGTTCACTAAAATATGTTTCAACATAATGAGATATTTAGGAATCACCAAGTTATGAGCGGCTTCTACATACTCTTTTTGACGCTCAGCCAAAGCTTGTCCACGTGCAGTTCGCGCATAGTATGCCCATTCTAAAATCACTAGAGTTAAAATCACATTGCCCACACCTTTGCCGATGTAAGCCAAAATCATCATCGCAACTAAAATCGATGGAAATGACAACATTAAATCCACTGTGCGCATGAAAAATGCATCGACTTTTCCACCAAAATAAGCAGAAATAATGCCAATCGTCGTTCCCAAAATACTGGCGATTAATGCTGATCCAAGGCCAACGATCAAACTAATGCGTAGACCATAAACAATTGCTGAATATAGATCACGCCCTTGACCATCAGTGCCTAACCAATAGGTATAAGTGCCCATTCCATTTTCAGTGCCGGGTGATAAGCGAGAATCTAAAATATCTAATTGCAATAAATCATAAGGATTTTGTGGGGTAATCATTGGCGCAAAAATTGCAGCCAAAACTAGAACAAATGCCCATAAAAATCCTATACCTGCCAATTTAGACTGAAAAAATAATTTCATATTTTCTTTGAACATAGACGGTGTTTTAACTTTTGACACTACTGTATTACTCATATCGTTTTCTCCTTACGGACGCGCGGATCCACGATTCTATATGCCACATCCACCAAGAAATTAATCGTGACAAATAAGCAGACAATAATGATGAGATACGCCAAAATTACTGGTCTATCTAAGCTATTGATGCTGTCTAAAATCAATTTCCCTGCGCCCGGCCATGCAAAAATACTTTCAGTTACAACAGCACCTGCAATTGTTGCTCCCAGTTCTAAACCAACCACTGTAATCAGTGGAATCATTAAATTTCGTAATACATGAACACTCACAATGCGCCTAGGCGATAAACCTTTAGCTCTTGCAAATTTAATATAATCTTGTGGCAATACTTCGCGCACACCTGCATGCGTTAAGCGAACAACTAATGACATTTTAAAAAGTGCTAAATTAAATGCCGGTAATACTAAATGATATAAACCATCACCCGTTAAAAATGACCACTGCATACCAAAGAGAGTGACAGTATCACCACGACCACCCGCAGGAAGCCAACCTAATGAGACACTAAATGCCATAATCAACATTAAACCTATCCAAAATGTAGGTAATGAAAAACCGATGATACTCCCTGTCATAATGACTTTAGAAAACCAACTATCAGGATACAGTCCTGAAATTAAACCAAGTGGCACACCTAAAGTTAACGCTATGATCAACGCAGCAAAAGCCAATTCTAATGTTGCGGGTAAACGTTGTAACACAAGCTCTAGCGCAGGTTGGTTATACACAAAGCTGTTGCCTAAATCACCTTGAATGGCATTGACCAAAAATCGCCAATATTGCTGCCACAATGG
>CANRJX010000180.1 GCA_947631095.1 uncultured Wohlfahrtiimonas sp. | reverse complement strand
GCAATTTCACTGTCTACACCATAGAAAAAGGTTGCATTTTGAATGTTATAGTCACCATGAATAACGCTTTTATGAATTTTTTTCTCACCTTCAGGATTATCGACAGGTAATTGCATCAATTCATTAATGCCATGATAAGCAGATTTAGCCTGCTGTAAACGCGTTAATACTTGTGTTAATCCTGCCATAGGGCCAATCATTCTTCCGCCCAATATTGAAGCTGCAATTAAAGAACCTGTAGATAGATCACCATTAATCACCATAGGTGCACCAAACAATACAATTACTGCAAAAGTTGCTGTTTGAACACTTTGGGTCCAGCCTGTTAATGCACTGACCAATGAACGTAAACGAAGATTTCCATCTGTTAATACAGCATTATAGTTATTCCACTGCTGCTGAAATCTTTGTTCAGCTTGTAAAATTTTAATATCTTCATTGCCTTGGATAGATTCAATTAGCATCGCATTACGTAGAGAACTTTCTCGCATATTTTCATCTGAGAGCGCTCTTAGTTTCTTCTGCATTAATAATCCGGGAATGACCATTAAAAAAACAGCAATGATCGGAATCCAAACCAAACTGCCTGCCAAATACCAAAATACAATACAAAAGAATAAAAAGAATGGGATATCCACAAATGCAACAACAGTGGTCGATGTAAACATTTCTCTTACACTATCTAAATCTCTAATTTGTGAAATAAATGTCGCAATTGATTTAGGTCGGTGTGAATTTCTAACCCTTAAAACATGCCCAAATACGCGATCTGATATTCTTAAATCAGCGCGTTTACCTAATAAATCTATGACTCTTGTTCGCAATTTCTGCAATGCAAAACTGAAAATAATGGCAATTATAACGCCACTAAATAACACATATAAAGTTGGGTATGATTCTGCTGGAATCACTCGGTCATAAACTTGGCGCGTGAATAAAATACCTGATAAAGCTAGGATATTCACCATGAATGAAGCAATAAATACATGCCCATAAGGCTTCCAGTCTCTTAATACAAGTTGTTTAAACCATTTTGGATCATGTGGTTTAATATAATCATCAATTCGGGAGTCTGGAACAGTATGTGAAGGGCGCAAAACAACTGCCAACTTAACATTGTCCAATAGATCTTGCTGGCTAATCTGGCTTTTTACACCACCATCACCACTATAAATAATACCCACTTGTTTATTTTGATCAATGGTTTCTATAACTGCTATTTGCCCATCGTTGAATTGTACAACAAGTGGCAAACGCCAAACAGAAAGCTCCTTTGCTGTAAACTCAATAACACTTACACTTAAGCCTGCTTGCCTTGCCATGCCTCGTAATACATCGCTAATTGGTTGGTTCTTTAACCAATGACTTGTTAAAGAAATATTTTCTTTAGAGACTTCTAGTCGGTAATGCTTTGCAACAGTAATGGTTGCTTCTATCCAAGGTTGATAATCAATCGATGTTTGATTTTCGGAAATGCTTTCTTCTACTACATCTACTTTTTCAGACACAACTTAATCCTTGTCAGTGATTCATAAATTTAAATATTGTTAACTCTATCGATGCTTATTGAGAATAAAAATAAAACACTAAATTGTTTAGATTTAGTGTCTTGATTGAGTATAGGATTTAATTACAAATATTGGTTTAAGGCACTGAAATTATTCAGTATATATATTTAAATATTCTGCCAATTTTCCTTGGCTATAAGCACAGCTCAGTTGTGTTTGAACAATATCAAAACGATTATTCACAACATCAACTTTTGCACGGTGATACTCTTGTTCTGAATTTAAAAGATCAACCAATGTTCTTGTGCCTAATTCTAAATATTGTTTTCTATATAATTCCTTAGTATTTGCGAGATTGTTCACTCTCTGAACCAATAAACCTTTTCTTTGCTGCAAATTTTGTAATGTGACCTGTAATTCACTGATTTTTTGTTCAATATCTAATTGAACAGCCATAAGATTAGCCTCAGCAGAATCGATGCGACTTTGTGCTACTTTTTTCCCCGCAGCTAATGCCCCACCTTGATATAAAGGTACAGAAACATTAATGCCTACTTTAGTATCTATACGAGAACCATAACGAGGCGTTACATTTAATGGTCTAGACATATTGCCATTCAAAGATATTGTCGGCAACTCGTCTGCTTTTGCTTTTTCTAATTCTACTAAAGCGCGTTCTGCTTCAATTTGTGCTAACTCATACTCAGGGATATTATTCCAAATTGGCTCAATAAAACATGCTTGCTCTAATGCGATTGGTAACTTTCCAACTTCGGCATTGGTAATGTTTTTCTGCCCAATCATCACCCCTAAAGATCGAACAATACTTTGATGTTGCGCATTAACATCCATTTCTTCCGATAGAACATCATCTAAACGTGATTTAGCTTGATAAACATCTGATAAATTACTTGCGCCTTTTTCATGACGCTCTTCTACCAAACTCGTTAAAGACCCAACGCTATTCACTTGCTCTTTAGCCAATACACCCAACTCTTTAGAGCGGTTAGCAGTAATTACCGCATTAGATGAAACGTGGATTAATTCTTCGTTCGTCAATTTAGTCTGAATTTTTGCACCAAGGTGTCCATATTCAGCGCTCTTTACAGCGCTCGATATTTTGCCAAAATCATACAGTACTTGATTAATACTGACACTCATATCTTGGATATACTTTTTATTATCATAACGAGCTGATGTTTCGCTTTCTCTTCTTGATCCTAATCCACCAGAAATTTGAGGATAATATGCTGCTTCAGCAATCTCAATCATTTCTGCTTCAGTATTCTCATAGCCTTTTGCTTGGAATACACGAGGATGGAACAAAACGATGAGCTGTGCTGCATCATCCAAAGTTACTGTTTTTCTAGCACCCGAATTATACTTTTTCGTAATCGCATTATAGGAAACAGGTTTATTTTCTTGCCCTTCTATGACTTCTTTTTTCTCTAATCTAACTGCGGTTGGTTTTTGTATATCGGCACATGAAGCTAATAAAAGACCACACAAACTTAAAAAAAATATTTTCTTGGAAAGAACTGTACAACGTATTTTCATCATTTACCTATCAAATCATCAACTCAATTGAAATTTAACATCAAGAATATACAAACCACCGTGGCACTCATGATGAAAACTCATAAAGCTTCGTATATTAACATAGCTACAATAGCTACGCATTCATAGATAAGCGTAGGACAAAATTATCAAAATCAATATTTCAATAATGATTTCCTATAAAAAACACGCTTAAGATTTTTCAACCTTAAGCGTATTGATCATAAACACTTTTCTAAAATTTAAGATTAACCAATAACAATTTGATTATTTGCCAATAACTCATCCAATGTTATTGCTGTATCTTGATTGGTTAAATGTAATAAGTTTTCTGAATTATACTTATTACCTGCACCATCTCTATCTACAGAAATTGTTGCCGTATCTGTTTCTGCATTATATTCAACAGATATAAATTTACTCACAACATCAGTATCTTTATCTGTTAAATCTTGTAGTGTTAAACCTTCAAAGAAATCCGTAGAAAATTGAATCTTATCAGCATTGCTATTATTAGCAGGATTACC
>CANRJX010000179.1 GCA_947631095.1 uncultured Wohlfahrtiimonas sp. | reverse complement strand
CGAGCAGGTAAAATTGCAGCTAATTCAAATCATGCCATTAATGCTGGGCAGTTATATACGGCTAAAGAAGAGATTGCCAGCGTTTTAGGTGGTGGTGCGGGGATTGATAATGGGGGAAATATAACAGCCCCGACTTACCAATTTGTTGCAAAAGATGGATCTGGGCAGTCCTACAAGTTTAATGATGTTGGCTCGGCTCTAAATAATCTTGATTCGCGTGCATATGAAAATAGTGAAATGATTCAGGTTAATAGTGATCATATTCAAGAATTTAATACTGGTAAGTCTGGTCTTCTACAGCTTTCAGGTAGTGGACGTGCACTTATCATTAATAATGAACTTGCAAAAAATGCAACCAAACTTGATATCTCCAATGATGGCAAAAATCGTCGTTTAACCGGTATCCGAGCAGGTAAAATTGCAGCTAATTCAAATCATGCCATTAATGCTGGGCAGTTATATACGGCTAAAGAAGAGATTGCTAGCGTTTTAGGCGGTAATGTAAGTGTTACCGATAGTGGGGGGTTTACTAAAGCTAAATTCTTAGAGCGTGTTCGAACAGATGCTGATGGTAAGCCAGTCTTTAATAAAGATGGTACGGTATTATTAGATAGTTTCGATAATGTTGGTGCGGCATTGGGGAGTCTCGGTAGTAATGTTGATGATCTTTTAAATTCATTAGGTGGTGGTGCAAGTATTGATTCACACGGAAAGATAACAGGACCGATCTACGAATTTGTTGAAAAAGATGGAGCTGGGCAGCCCTACAAGTTTAATGATGTTGGCTCGGCGCTCGGTAATCTTGATCTTCGTGTACACGATAATGCGACTGATATTAATAAAATTCATGAGGGTAAAATCGGTCTTTTACAACTATCAGCAGATGGTCAGAAGCTTGTTTTTAGTGATGCTGCAAAAGATGCCGAATCATTAGATATGGGAAGCAGAGTTATTGAAGGTTTGAAGGCTGGAGATATTAGTAATGATTCAACCCAAGCAATCAATGGATCACAATTACATGCATCGCTTAAGGGGGTTGCTACTCAATTGGGGGGTGGGGCTGATGTTGACGATCAAGGCGTGATTACTGCGCCAAATTACTCAGCAGCATTAGGTGCTGATGTTATTAATGGCGTGGAAAGCGGTTTTAAATATGTGGGTGATAAGCTAACCATTCATGACAGTGCGATTAATGACATCTCAGAGGGAAAACTTGGGCTTGTAAAAGTGCAAGATATGAAAATCGTGATTGATAATGAAATTGCCCAAAATGCCACAATATTTGATATTTCAAATATTGATGATACTGGAAAATCGATTTCTCGCACATTAACAGGCGTTGCTGATGGAGTTATTAATCAGGGTTCTTATGATGCAATTAATGGTTCGCAGTTAGCAGCAATTTTTGGTGAAGGTGCTTATTTTGATAAAGCCGGTGAATTAATCGCTCCAAGATTTGATTTTGGGCAGATGGATTTATCTCTTCACGGTGCATTAACGCATTTGCATACTAGAGTGGATAATATCGTTAAGCCTATAGAAGGCACAGGTACAGGAGATACCTCTGATACTAATGTTAATGTAAATCCGGGTAGTAGTACTGGTGGAAATGATCTCCCTGTAACGGCAGTATTTGTATCTGATGGTTCTGCGATTATGGTTAGTAAAGAAGGCGCGGGTGCTGGTGCAACTGAACTTAACCTAGGTCAGATAAATGACAAGGGAGAAGCAATTACCATGAACGTAACGGGTGTTGGGGTTGGTAATATTTCTGAAACATCGACAGATGTTATCAATGGTAGTCAGTTATGGGAAACTAATCAAAATGTCGCAGCTAATACAAGTCAAATCAATAGCCTAAGAGATACCTTGGGTCACTACAATACGCGACTGAATCAAGTTGAGAAAACTGTCCATCAAAATAGGAAGATAGCGAGTGCTGGTACAGCAAGTGCAATGGCGATGAGCTCCATTCCTTATGTTGACTATGCTAAATATTCAATGGGAATGGGTGTTGCGCATTATGATGGGGAAACGGCGATGTCGATAGGATTTACTTTGAAAAGTAGTGATAGAACACGTTTAAGAATTCAAGGATCATTCGATAGTCAGAATAAGGTAGGTATTGGTGCTGGTGTTGCATTTGAACTTTAGGACCTAGGTAAGGCCTTAATATTTTATACTATTAATTAATAAGAGCGCATTCTTTACAGGATGTGCTCTTATTCTCTAAATGAGATTTATTGAAGAAATGAAATTATGAATAAAATAATCATTGGGTTACTGGTTGGCATCTTAAGTATTAATATTTATGGGTTTGTTTTTAAGGATTCAAGCTTTTTAGAATTGGATGTGCCTAGAAAGACTTTTGAAGATTGTGTCAATTTAAATGAAGTAGAAACATTCTCTTGTTTAAAAGAATTGGAGGCTCTTGGATATTCAACAGGCAATGACCTAATGTTATTAGGTCAGCTATATCTTTATGGGATAGGTACAGAAATAGATGTGAATCAGGCGAGGGATATGTTTGAGAAGAGTGTTATAGTCGATCAAAATATTAATGCCATGCGTTTATTGGGAGACTTAGCTGTAAACAATGATCTTTTATCAGCAAAGTATTGGTATAGCAGAGCCTCTCAAAAAAATGATTTAGATGCTGCGGCAAAGTTAGCTAGTATTTATCGTTATGGAGATGAAAAGGATCTAGATCTTGATGCTGCTTTGTTACTTTATAAGCAGATAGCGGATAGTGGATCTTTAGATGCTCACTACGAAATAGCCTTAATGTATGCGACGGGAGAAGGTGTTGAGCCCAATATTAGTCAAAGCCTTTTTATGTTAGGAGGATCTTGTGAAAAAGGGCATGCTTTAAGTTGTGATCTGTTACAGCAAATTCAAAGATTAAGGGCAAATAGAAATGGGGGGTAATTTCTTGTTTCATCTTAAAAGCGGTTTCAGGTTATAGCATTTATTTGATGAGCTATTTTATTGATCATAGCAGGAGACGGGTGTTTTATAAAATAGACTTATTTTTTACAATCACGCTGACTCTTCGCGGCGATAAGATGGCTACTAAACCCCTAATTTTTTATATGAAAATACTAACTTCGATAGTTGTTCTCTGTGGTAGAGAATTAATGGTAAGTTTTCCATTTATGTCTTTCACACGACTTTTAATACTCTGTAGACCTATGCTTATACCAGAAGAGAAAACGCTCTCTACATCGAAACCAACACCATTATCTTGAATTTTTAATATCATGATGTTGTTTTTATACTGAAAAGAAACTTCGACAACACTTGCTTGGCTATGCTTAATAATGTTATTGAGAGCTTCCTCTAATATACGATATAAAGCATTACATATTTTCCAATTTGGTTGTTGTTCCCAATTCGGGCTAATCTGCCAAACAGTTTCTATGGATAGTTCATTTAATAGCGTATTAAATCGATGGCGTAAAGGTGCCAACCATAAAACGGGTGTTTGTGGTAAAGCTTGTTGATTGCCCTTGAATAAGTCGACGATTTCTCTAAGGTCGTTGTTTAATGTTTTTAGTATTACTAGGGGCTGTTGAACATTCATAATTTTAGCCAAATATAGGCACAAG
>CANRJX010000178.1 GCA_947631095.1 uncultured Wohlfahrtiimonas sp. | reverse complement strand
AGAATATCGTTCATCCATCATTTCACATGCTGTGACAGGTAAAATTGATGTCAGGGAGATTGCTGTATGAAATTAAATGTTATTGATGATAAAGCTCATTATGAAAGCAATTTAGAAGCTTATATTGTTCAAAAATTAGAAGCTCAAGGTTGGGTGGTTGGGCAAAGCAAAAATTATCATACAGAGTACGCACTTTATCCCGAAGATTTAATTCAGTGGATCAAAACCACCCAGCCCCAAAAGTGGGAAAAATTACATGCTTTAAATGGTAGCAATACTGAGCAACGCATCATTGATCGTTTGGATGATGAACTCAATAAAAAAGGGACGATCCATATTTTCCGCAATGGTTTTCAAATAGCTGGTGCAGGAACAATAGATATTAGCGAAAGTGCGCCCGAAGATGGACGTAATCAAGCGGTTATTGATCGTTATAATGCCAATATTTTGCGAGTTGTCCCACAACTTAAATACCACCCAGCGAAAGATGCTGGCATTTTGGATTTGGTTTTTTTCATTAATGGTTTGCCTATGGCAACAGTAGAAATTAAAACAGAATTTAATCAATCACTCGAAGATGCGATTGAACAATATAAAAATGATCGTAAACCCATAGATCCTAAAACAAGACGTAAAGAACCACTCTTAACACCTAAACGTGGTGCAATTGTTCATTTTGCGCTATCTGAATCTGAAATTGCTATGACAACAGCTTTAGAAGGTGAAAGTACTTATTTCTTACCATTTAATAAAGGCAATAATGGACATGCTGGCAATCCACCTGCGGATGCATCTAAAGGTGAAGATTATCCTGTGGCATATTTTTGGGATTATGTGTGTCAGCCTGATAATTGGTTAAAAATATTCCATAACTTTGTCTATGTCGAAAAGAAAAACAAAGTGGATTTATATGGCAATTGGACAGTGCAAGAACGCTTGATTTTCCCACGCTATCACCAATTTGATGCCGTAAATAAAATCATTGCAGATGTTGAATCGAAAGGTGTTGGGCTTAATTATCTATGTGAACATAGTGCAGGCTCAGGCAAAACAGCCACAATCTCGTGGGTATGTCACTCACTTGTGCGTTTGCGTCATAATGATGGTTCACCCTTCTATAATTCAGTCATTGTAGTGACTGATAGAACGGTTCTGGATGATCAATTGCAAGAAGCCATTCAGCAGTTGGATCACCAGAAAGGCTTAATTGCTGCCATTAATCGTGATGATAAAGCTCATGCTGGAAAATCTAAAAGTAAACAGTTAGAAGAGGCACTACTATCTAATAAACAGATCATTATTGTGACTATTCAAACTTTTCCGCATGTGATGGAAGCAATTTTAACCAACACGAGTTTAAGTGACCGCAATTATGGCATTGTCATAGATGAAGCGCATACTTCACAAACAGGCACAACTGCTTCAAAGCTACAAGCGACATTGGCATTACAGTCTAGTGAAGCAATGGCAAGTTTAACCATTGAAGAGTTGCTCGGTGAAATTCAAAAAGCTCGTGTTCAATCGAAAAATATTAGTCATTTTGCATTCACAGCAACACCTAAACATTCCACCAAAATGTTATTTGGACGTACTCAAAATGGTGAACCAGCCAATGATGAAAATCTGCCTGATTCTTTTCATTTATACCCACAACGCCAAGCCATTGAAGAAGGTTTTATTTTAGATGTGTTAGAAGGCTATGTACCTTATAAAACAGCTTTTAAATTAGGCGGTGATGCAGTAGATGATAACAAACGAGTTGATTCAAAAGCAGCTAAAAAGGCTTTGGCTCGCTGGATGGCGTTACATGCCACCAATGTGACACAAAAAGTACAATTCATCATTCAACACTTTCATCATAATGTTGCAAATCTGTTAAATGGTCAGGCTAAAGCAATGATCGTTACTAGCTCACGCCCTGCGGCAGCACGTTATAAGATGGCATTAGAAAAGTATATTGAAGATAATCCTGAGTACAGCGCTTATCGTGTTTTAGTGGCTTTTTCGGGTAAATTGACAGGTGAACAAATCCGTCATGATGCAGATTTAGATACAGAAAGTGGCTCGGTTTTTAATGTTGAAAGTGATGCTGAATTTACCGAAGCCAATATGAATATAGATATTCCTAATTCTGATTTAAGGATTGCTTTTGATCGTCCTGAATATCGTTTAATGGTCGTGGCTAATAAATTTCAAACAGGTTTTGATCAACCTAAATTATGTGCGATGTATTTAGACAAAGTGATCGGTAATGAAGTCGAAGTTGTGCAAACCTTATCTCGATTAAATCGTACAGCTATTGGCAAAGATCAAGTTTTTATTGTTGATTTCGTCAATGATCCTGCATGGATCTTAAAATGTTTTCAAAAATACGATAGCGGTGCTGCCATTGTAGATGTTCAAGATCCTAATATTGTTTATACAATCAAAGACAATATCGAAGAATTAGATCTAATCACCGAGGAGGATTTAGAAGAGTTTAAGTCAGCTAGATTTAAAACAATTCGAGATATTAGTAATCATGAATTGAAAGAAACTACACACCCAAATTTATTCAAAGCTACAGATCGTGTTGCAAGACTATTTAATCAAAAACTTAAAATGTTAAAACAAGCCATTGAACTGCAAGAAATGGCTTATGATCAAGCAAAATTAGATAGTAATGATGAAGGTGCAGAAAAAGCTGAATTTGAACGAAAACAATTAGACATAGAATTACAAGCATTGTTACGTTTTAAAGGCAATCTAGGTAAGTTTAGCCGTATCTATTCATATATTGCACAGTTGATTGATTTTGGTGATCCTGAACTTGAGAATTTCTCAGCATTTACCAAATTATTATTCAAACGATTAAATGGCATGTCAGCTAAAGAGATTGATATATCAGGATTGGTCTTAACAGGTTTTGGTATTTTTAAAAAGAAATTGCCTGATGACGATATTATAGACCTGCCTGATGAAGGATCTTCTCAAACATTACACCCTATTCAAGGGACATCTAATGGTGATGTTCAGCCTAGCAAAATGGCTTATCTTAAAGAAGTCATCGAACTTATTGCACAGACTTTTGGCGACATATCTACTCGTGAAGAACAAGTTGTGTATATCAATCATCTCGCTACAATTTTACGCAATAATGATATTGTTATGGCTCAAATTGAAAATAATCCTGAATCAACTGCTCTACAAGGTAATTTACCTTCTGCAACTAAAGGTGCAATCATTCAAGCTTTAACTTCACACCAAGATTTATCTGCACTGCTTTTGAAAACGGATGATCAAGCAATGCAAAATGTTGTGAGAGTACTGTATCAACTGTTAAAAGACGGTGAAATGCTTGATGTAAGGAACCTATCTTAGAGAGGAAACGATATGGTGGATATTTTACAATTGGATGGCGTGCAACCTGTAGATTACCGTAATGAAGATGGCTATATCATCATTACGGTACAGCCTATGGGAGACCACATAGAAACATGCCCTGAATGTGACGGACGTTTATATAAGCATGGTCAGCGAATCAATAGTTTTGCTGATACTCCAATTCAAATGCAACCAGTTAAAATCGAAGTGGTGCGAACACGTTATCGTTGTTCTTCATGTAAAAGCATGATCACTCCTCAACTTAGTT
>CANRJX010000177.1 GCA_947631095.1 uncultured Wohlfahrtiimonas sp. | reverse complement strand
GCTAAAATACGTGCTGTTGGAAAGTATTTACGAATAGAACGCGCAGATTTACCTTTATATGTTGCAACCACAATTAGTGGGCTGTCTAACATTTCAGACATCTCTACAGCGCCCAAACATACTGATTCTGTTACACGCAATTTACGAACAGGTGGTTTCTCTAAATGCACTCTGTTTTTCATAACATTATCTGTACGATCACAAATCGCCGACATAATATTCACAGCTTCTACTGGAAACTTACCTTTCGCTGTTTCACCAGATAACATCACTGCATCCGTACCATCCAAAATAGCATTGGCAACGTCACCCGCTTCTGCACGTGTTGGACGAGGATTTTTAATCATAGAATCTAACATTTGGGTCGCGGTAATGACAACTTTACGTGCATCCACACATTTTTCAATCATCATTTTCTGAGCAAAGATTACTTCTTCTACAGGGATTTCAACACCCAAATCGCCACGAGCAACCATAATGCCATCAGACACTTCTAAAATTTCATCAAAATTAGTTAACCCTTCTTGATTTTCAATTTTTGAAATGATCATGATATCTTCGCCACCATTTGCATCTAAATGAGCACGAATTTCTTCAACATCTGAACGCTTACGAATGAAGGATGCAGCAATATAATCCACACCCACTTCACAGCCAAAAATAATATCTGCTTTATCTTTTTCAGCCAACGCTGGTAAATTTGTCACAACACCAGGTAAATTCACACCTTTGTTTTCACCCAAATCACCATCATTTAATACTTCACAAATAACTTCTGTTGGCTTAATTTCTATAACTTTCATACCGATTAAGCCATCATCAATTAATACGGTATTGCCTACTTGTAAATCATTCGTTAACCCTTCATAAGTGACTGCAACACGCGTTGCATCACCGATGATTGTTTTATCCGTTGATAATGTAAATTTTTGACCCGCTTGCAGTGACACATCTTGGCCATTTTCTAATTTAATAGTACGAATCTCTGGGCCTTTTGTATCCAATAAAATACCAGCTTGTTTACCATGCTTTTCGCAGACTGAACGTAAATTCTCAATACGCGCACGATGCTCATTGTAATCACCGTGAGAAAAATTAAGGCGCATAACATTCATCCCAGCATTCAGAAGTTTTAATAAGATATCTTCTGACTCAGTTTTAGGACCAATCGTACACACAATTTTAGTCTTTTTCATATACATCCTCTACATGGGGTTAATGATTGTTAAATTTATCTGAAATGATTATGCTGGCATTTCGCCATTTTTAATCGCATCAATCAAGATATAATCGGCTGGTGGAAATTCTTCAGATGACAAATCAGCGATGTTGATCCAGCGTATTGCTTGGTTTTCACGACCATACGGCTCACCATCAAAACTATAGACATCATACACAACAAATTCAATTATTTTGTCGTTATAATCATGCGTAAAATCTACGCGATGAACAAAGTCATTGACTAAAATACCGACTTCTTCATCCAATTCACGATCTAAGGTCTCTATATCTGTTTCACCTGGTTCTACTTTACCACCTGGAAATTCCCACAATCCCCCAAAATTTTTATTTTCAGGTCGTTGACAGATTAAAATCTCATCCATAGATGCATTCCAGATAACAGCCATAACAACACGTAAATTTTGCTTCTCTTCCATTATTTTTCCACTGTTTGTAATTGGTTCTTTAAAAAATTAAAGCAGTTAATTACTGCAAATGCCATCGCTTCTTCCTTTTGATGGCGCGGTATTTGAATCATTTTTGAAAAATATTGATCATGTAATAAAACATGCAATTGACACTCCCAAACTGTTGTTTTCTCACTTGGATGCTCTGTCACTGCAAGTACAATATCACAACCCAATTCTGCTTGGGCTTGTGCTAAAGCTTCTTGTTTAAAAGATCCTCGCTTCACTTTACCGCCTTTGAAGACTTCTAATGTTTTGCCGTATGCCATTAAACGACTCGACATCAAACCCGCAGTAAACCATTCAACACAAGCAAGTTTTAAATCTTGTTTGTGACACAAAGATAAAATGCATTCTTCCATCGTGTCAGAATTATAACCAAAAATATATGGTCTTAAGAGATCTTGCACCTCAATTTTATAAGGCTCGATAAGTTCCAATGCTTTTTCTTTATTTTCCGCTTTCGCTGAAAGTCGGACACTGATGCCATTAATACCTGATGCCAAATAAGATAATTTAGGATTACCCAATTCAGCTAAAGTTAGATCTAGCTGAGATAATTTTTCTGCAATGTTTGATTCAGGTATTCCCCAAAGCTTGATGATTTCTGTATAAATTTGCTCTTCTATTGTAAAAAACTCTCTCAGCTTTTTAACAACAGATTGTTCAAACATTGACTTCATTTCATATGGCACACCGGGTAAGAGAAAATAATGTATGCCCTCATGATGTAAATGAAGCCCTGGCGCAGTTCCTGGGTAATGCTCTAAAATCTTAGCTCCATTAGGATAATAAGCTTGGCGGTAATTATTAGCACTCATATCAACATTACGCGCAGCAAATTTATCTTCGATCATCTTTGCAAGAGCTTCATCATAAACAAGATCAAGCCCTAGTGTTTTGGCTAAAATTTCTTTTGTAATATCATCTTGTGTTGGCCCTAAACCACCAGTCACAATAATGATGTCTGCTCTTGTTGCCGCAATTTTAAAAACTTGCTCAAGATTATTGGGATTATCTCCAACTGTCGTTTTAAAATGACTATTAATGCCTAAAATACTCAACTGTTGAGATAACCAAACAGAGTTTGTATCTACTAGCTGGCCCAATAATAATTCAGTCCCCACTGAGATGATTTCAGCTTTCATTATTCATCATCCTCTATATTTAATTTTTTCAAACGGTAACGAAATGTTCTAAATGATATTCCCAATTGCTTAGCAGCTTCAGTTTTACTTGAGTTCTCTGCCAGTGCCCGTTTTAATATCTTACGTTCCACAGCTTCCAAATATCCTTCGATATTATCAATGTGATCAGGTATCAAAGGATCATCTAAATTACATGGAATAGCAATATCTTTATTTGAATAAGTATTCTCATTATTAACTAGAGATTCATGAGTTGTAATCGGCTCTATTTGTGGCTCTTTCTCAATGTCTGGCACATCTATAGCTATAACTACTTCTTCTTTTACTTTTATTTCAGGTTTTACAATAGAATTACCTGTCAGCAATAGGTCATTTGCTTGAATGATTTCATCTTCACATAGTGCCGAGGCGCGCTCTAAAATATTTTGCAACTCACGAACATTTCCAGGAAATGAATAGTTTTTTAATGTTTGAATGGCAGATTCTGAAATTGAAACAGAGCGCTGATTTTCACTATTTAAATGCGTCAATATCACTTCAACCAATAATGGAATATCTGACAGTCTTTCTCTCAGCGGTGGCGTTTCTAATGAAATAACATTTAAGCGATAAAAGAGATCTTGGCGAAATTCTTGGTCATGGACAAGCTGAGCTAATGATTTGTGTGATGCTGATAAAATGCGAACATTGACTGGAATCTCATTCATTTCTCCAATCGGACGAATGGCTCTTTCTTGTATCGCTCTCAATAATTTAACCTGCATGGATAATGGCAAATCAGCAACTTCATCTAATAATAAAGTGCC
>CANRJX010000176.1 GCA_947631095.1 uncultured Wohlfahrtiimonas sp. | reverse complement strand
GAAGCGCCTGACATGACTGCAACGCAAGATAAAGATATCCAATATGATCTTGTAAAATCAAAAGCATATCCGATTAAGGCAGAAACAGTGGTGATAATCCCGAAACGAAAAGCGGTTACTAAAACTAATGAATTAGGATCAAAAGCATTTAACAAAATATCTATGACTTTATAGTTGTAATTGATTGTTAATGGTTTGAGAGAGTTGATAGGATTTTTTAAAGCTTTTTGCATATTCTGCAATCTTTTTTGTAATGATAAGTCCTCTAAAACAATCTCTGTATATACCGTTGGTGTTTTGAGTTTACATTTTATTGAATGAGTAATTTCTTCTAAAACTTTAATCACTTCCGGTGGTAAAGATTTAGATGAATTGGCGTAGTGATTGCCTAGATAGAGCAAATATTCATTACTTTCATAAGCTAGGTGTAATAAACGTGTATACGTTTCAGATGGTGACCAAGGCAGTTGTCCTGCACTTAAAGTTTCTTCTGTTTCTTTTAGTACAGCCATTGTTAAATATTTTTGTTTTTGAAAATCATCTGTGCCGACACTTTTACTTAAATTAATGAGTTGAGTATAGGATTTATATAAAGATTGAATTTCAGGCTGATGAGGACTAATTAAAAATCCACACATAGCAATTAACCAAGAAAGTATCGCACCTAAGCTGACTAAACCTGCTCTGGCTAAGGCATCTAAAAAGTTAACATGTTCCATGTCTGCACTGATGGCAAAAACTAGTACAAAAAATAGAGCTGATGGGCCGATAAATTTCAAGGCATTAAAGATGAATATCATGAAAGCAGCAATAAGTCCCATAATAATCGAAATAGCTATAGGATAAGGCGCAGCGAGTGATCCTAGTAATGCTGAAAGTACTAATGAAGCACCAACAAAAAGCATTTTTTTTGATTGTAATGCATAGGGAGTTTTAAACACATAGAGATAAGCAAAGCCGCCTAAACCTGCGATGATGCCTAGATGAAATTGATTAATTAAAAGACCAACTAAGATGGGTGTTGCCATAGCAAATGCAGCACCAATTGCTCTTCCCCAAGGTACTGAACGATTATTAACAACCATTGCTTCACGAAAAATATTCCAGAAACTTTCTCTCATTCAATTTTTCCTTTAATAAACAACATAAAGCGTTATTATACGCTGGTACTTTTATAGGACCATTTTTGCATTACTCTTGGATTTCAAAAGTAATTTTATCGACCTTTTGTAAACTATCTTGCACGCTTAAAGTATGCATACCTGACTTTAATGTTGAGACATTAAGTTCAGGTTCAGAGAGTAATTGACCATCTAAATACCAATAAAAAGGTGGGTTTCCTTGAGCTTCTAGTGAAATGGTGTATGGACTCTTAAAAATAATACTTTCATCATGTAGATTAAGTATTTGAACGGATTGTATTGAAACATCATCGGGCTTTAATAATTTAGGCCAACCTGAATGTGGCATTTCACCCGGAGCATCGTAGAGCGTTGGTGGTGTTTTGCCATTGATGGTATCAATTGTATATTGTTCTAAACAAGATTCTATTGGTACTTCTGTAATTTTTCGTCCACTTGGCCAACAAATAGTTTCAGGATGTACGAATCGTGGTCTTGAAATGGTAGATTTATCTTTAGGTAAAAAATTAAAAATATCAAAAAGCATCGGTGTCGCATAGCGATTGGCTAAAGCACCCACATTCGGAACGCCATCTGGCCTACCAATCCATACACCAACTGTCCAATCTGCTGTCGTGCCAATTGCCCACCCATCTCTATAACCATAACTTGTACCTGTTTTCCATGCTATTTTTCTAGGATTAAAACGATTGGCGGGACGAGTATTACTTAGGATTTTGTGAATAATCCATGCAGATTCAGGTGATAGAATTTCGTACTTTTGGGATATGTTGCCATTTAAAGATGTTGTCATTGGGTAAACATAACCCTCGGTTGCTAAGCTAGAGAATAAACGTACTTGTTCCCACAGTGATATGCCAATGCCACCTAAAATAATACTTAAGGTTGGTGTGTCTGCATATAAGCTAACTTTTGCATCCCGCAGTTTTTTAACAAAGTAGTGTGGTTGGAGATGTTGAAAAACTTGTACAACAGGTACATTTAAAGACATTTGAAGGGCTTTAAACATGGGAATTGCACCATGAAATTCACCATCGAAATTTTTAGGGAAATAACCATCAAAACCACGCTTTACATCTGTTAATAAACTTGCCTCATGAATGATGCCGTAATCCATTGCCATGCCATATGCGAATGGCTTAAGTGTTGATCCCGGTGAACGAATGGCCTGAACCATATCAACATAGCCAAAACGATCTGCATTAAAGAGATCAGCAGAGCCGATATAAGCATAAACCTGGTGATTATGATTATTCATAACGAGCACGGCAGAAGAGAGTTTATCAGGCCAGTTTTGGCTTTGGTATTGAATGTATTTTTCAATTTTCTTTTGTAATCTAGCATCAATCGATGTCTGGATAATATGTTGATCAGGCATATTTTTATGTAAGCTCTCAGACAATAAGGGAGCGATAAATTGTGTTTGTGCAGGGCGATAATTCACAGGCTCTTGTTGGTAACGCACAGCCTCTTGTTTGGATAATTGGTTAAAAGATACAAGACGATCTAAAACTTTATCGCGAGCAATTTTTGCCTTTTCTAATGATAAATCTGGCCGATAAATACTTGGGCGTTGCGGTAAAGCAACCAATAATGCACTTTCTGAGATATTTAAACTACTCGCATCCTTCGAAAAATAACGCCAGCTTGCTGCTTGTATACCTTCTATGTTGCCACCCATCGGTGCAATATTGACGTAAAGCGTTAGGATTTCATCTTTAGTCAGTACTGTTTCTAACTGAATGGCACGAAATATTTGCTCTATTTTACCGAGAAATGACCGCTCATGAGGGTAAAGTAAGCGAGCAACTTGCATTGTTAATGTGGAGCTGCCAGAAACTATTTTACGATTTTTGATCAGTTGAATGAATGCTCTCAAACTGGCTAATGGATTGATACCAAAATGTTGGTAGAAGTAACGATCTTCATATTGAATTAGCGTATTGAGATATAAAGGATTAATTTCATTTAATTCTACCCAGTGACGAAAAATTCCATCATGATCAGAAAACTGTCTAAGCACAGTATTTTCACGATCTAAAACTACCGTAGAAGGTTGAATAATTGGTATTGATATAGGATTTAGATAATTGAATATGCTAAATGCAATAATTATTAAAAATATAAGTGAAAAAAGTAAGTAGCAGCTGTATTTGGCTATTTTTTTTATAGTACGATTCATATCGTTGAATAAATGAGAATGATGAGTGATTATAGCCCATTCGAAAATGGGCATATAACTAATCTATTTCATAGATTATTTACCACCATGCTTTTCAATGCTTGCTGCAATATTTTTAAATCCTTTTTGTTTTGCATATTGCAGTGCTGTAACGCCTTTACTGTCAGGAATATTTGGATTAGCGCCGCCTTCTAATAAAATATCAGTAATTTCTTCATATTTTTTAGAACCATCGCCAAGTAATACGACTTCTAATAAGGCTGTCCAGCCTAAGCGATTAACAAAATCAGGGTCAGCTCCTGCGGCTAATAGTAACTTGACAGTTTCAGGATGGCCTTTTTCTGCCGCTGGAATAATTGCAGTACC
>CANRJX010000175.1 GCA_947631095.1 uncultured Wohlfahrtiimonas sp. | reverse complement strand
TAATGGAATATAAAAATGATAAATATGAATGAACAGCAACAAAATTTTGCAAACAGTTATATTATGATTAATGCTAGTAAATTCAATGAAAATCAAATATTTACTGTAAAAGAAAAATTAGAAAATCTATCAGCTGATCAACAAATGGTTGTTCAAACACTGTCTTTAAAAGATCCTATTTTAGCGATCATCATCTCATTTTTTGTGGGTTGCTTTGGTATAGACCGTTTTTACGTTGGCAATATCGGTTTAGGAATTTTAAAATTAATCACTTTAGGTGGATTAGGCATTTGGGCTTTAATTGACCTGTTTTTAATTATGAAAGCAGCAAGAACAGCGAATTTTAATAAAATAATGACGGTTGTTTAATAGTTTTTAATTAAAGTCTCATACAATTTATCTCCATATAAATACTTTTATATGGAGATTTTTTTATTTTATATATTTGAATTTAATATAAATTAAATTTTATGTAAACTATATTTAATATTAATTAATTGACATAAGGGCATTCAAGGTTACAATTTTATCTGTTTTCATTCATGAACAGGTCAATATGAAAAATCAGCATTACTTTTTTGTAACAGGTACTGATACAGAAATTGGAAAAACCAGAATTACCGCAGGATTACTAGAAAAAGCAGGAATTTTAGGTTTAAAATCTTTGGGTATAAAGCCTGTGGCCAGTGGCAGCGAGATGACAAAAGAAGGGCTTCGCAATGAGGATGCACTGGCGCATCAATCATCATCAACGCATAAATGTGGCTATAACGTGATTAATCCATTTTGTTTTGAACCTGCAATAGCACCACATATTGTTGCTGAAAATGAAAATATTGATTTAACCGTTGATAGTATCAATCAAGCATTACAGCCTGCTTTGAATGAATCTGCTGAATTTATTTTAATAGAAGGCGCTGGTGGTTGGCATACGCCTTTGAATCAAAATGAATATTATTCTGATTGGGTTAAAGATAATCAGATATCTGTAATTCTTGTGGTTGGTGTAAAGTTAGGCGCGATAAATCATGCATTATTGACTCAAGAGTCGATTCAAAATTCTGGCTTACAGCTTGCGGGTTGGGTTGCGAACTGCATTGATCCAGACATGCCATTTTTACAAGAAAACATTCGATATTTAACACAGCACTTACAAGCACCATGTTTAGGTATTGTCCCATTTTTGGCTGATGGTGAATCCTCTGCCAACCATCTATCACTTCCAAATTTACATTAAGAGAAAATTATGACTGAAAATCAAAAGTGGATGCAGAGAGATCTGTCTGTTGTTTGGCATCCGTGCACGCAAATGAAAGACCATGAAACATATCCATTGATCCCGATTAAAAAAGGTGAAGGCATTTGGTTGTATGATTTTGATGGTAACAAATATTTAGATGGTATTAGTTCTTGGTGGGTGAATGTTTTTGGCCATGCTAATCCACGCATTAATCAGGCGATTAAAGATCAATTAGACGAATTAGAACATGTGATTATGGCTGGCTTTACACATGAGCCAATGATCGAACTATCTGAAGAGTTGGTGCGCATCACAGGAGAAGGATTGGATTATTGTTTCTATGCAGATAATGGTTCTTCCTGCATCGAAAGTGCTTTGAAGATGAGCATGCATTATTGGCGTAATATTGGTGAACCAACGAAGAACAAGTTTGTGACATTTACTAATAGCTATCATGGTGAGACGGTTGGTGCGATGTCTGTGGGGGATGCTCCGCTATATACACAGAGTTATAAATCAATGCTATTTGAAACGTTTAAAGTGAGCGCGCCAGATCTTTATTACAAAGCAGAAGATGAATCCATCGAAGCATACACACTTAAGAAGTTTGCTGAAATGGAAGAATTAA
Source organism: uncultured Wohlfahrtiimonas sp. (assembly GCA_947631095.1). Classification (GTDB taxonomy): domain Bacteria; phylum Pseudomonadota; class Gammaproteobacteria; order Cardiobacteriales; family Wohlfahrtiimonadaceae; genus Wohlfahrtiimonas. The sequence continues at coordinate 1,849 of CANRJX010000175.1, read as the reverse complement.
TCCACGCAAATCACCAGAATATTGCAGCAGTAATTATAGAGCCATTGGTGCAATGCGCTGGAGGGATGAGAATGCATTCTCCGTTGTATTTAACAAAATTACGTGAATTATGTAATCAGTACAATGTACATATTATTTTGGATGAAATAGCTGTTGGTTTTGGGCGCACAGGAACAATGTTTGCTCATGAACAAGCGAATATGGTGCCAGATTTTTTATGCTTATCTAAAGCATTAACAGGTGGATATTTGCCAATGTCTGTTTGTATGACGAGTAAGAAAGTTTACGATGCATTTTATCGTGAATATCATCCTGAATCTGTATTTTTGCATTCTCATAGCTATACAGGAAATGCATTGGCTTGTAGTGCAGCTTTAGCAACATTATCAATTTTTAGAGAAGATAATGTTATTCAGAATAATCAAAAACTAATTCAAGCATTTGCTCAATATACAAATCCACTGAAGGATCATCCGAACGTGGCTGAAGTTCGCCAACAGGGCATGATCACGGCGATTGAAGTTGTGAAAGATAAATCCACAAGAGCATCATTTCCATGGGAAAGTCGCATTGGTTTGAAAATGTTTGATTATGCAATGAAAAAAGGTTTATTGATTCGGCCACTCGGTGGCATTGTATATTTTAATACACCATATATTGTGACCGAAAAGGATATTGAGTGGATGGTGAATATCGCGACTGATGCGATTGATTATGGGTTGAAGAATGTCTAAATAATGTTAGAGTGACTCGCTTTAATTAAAAGTAAACATTTAAATTTATAAAAAATTAGCAAGAGGATTTATGAAAAAAATAATTAGCGTGTGTATTCTTGGATTATTTGTAGCTGCTTGTTCTGAGAAGAATGAGGAATATTACTTAAGTAATATAAACGCAGCGACAGAAAAATTAGCATCATGTGAAAAGGATATGGAAAAAGCTTTTAGTTCAAAAGATAAAGAAGCCTTTGAAAAGGTTGCTAACAATCCTGAATGTAATGCAGCAGAAAAAGCGATTAGAAAAAATAAAGCAATAGAACGTGAATTAGAGAAAAAACGTTTAGAAGCTGAAAGACAAAAAGAATTTGAGGCTGAAATAGTTGCAATTAATGAGCTTGTTAATAATATGACGTGGAGTGAGTCAGTCAATGAATATTTAAAGCAAACGGACTGCACACAAGGTTTTATTATGACTAAAACTCCAAAATGTGAAGCTTGGGAAGCTATTTATCGAGCAAAATCAGATGAAGGAGAAACTGAGTTAAAGCTTCTTACATTTGAAGAGTTAAAAACCAAAATGTTTGATTTGTGTAAGTTGGATCAAAGAAGAGGTTCTAACTGTTCTATTGCTCAAACAGCTTTAGCTGAAAAAGCTGTGGAAGAGTTAGTTAATGATGATATACAAACGATAGAATCAAAAAAAGAAACGTATTGTGCGAATGATATTAAGAATTTAGCGGTATGTAACACGAGTTGGAATAATGCATGGAAAGTAAAGAATGATGAATGGGTAAAATTTTATACAGAAAATGATGTTGATTTTGTTAAAACCTATAATGTATGTGTTGATCAATTAGAAGAGATTAAGTCTCAAAATTTAAAATGGAATGAAAAACATCAATTAGAACAGTCTGTGACGAATACCTATCCTTGTCAACAAGCTGCTAAAGCTTATAGCACTAGAGGAATGGGCTATTCCCCATTTCGTGTAAAAATTGCTGAATAATATTTTTGATATGGGGGCCCCTAAATCATTTTTAGTGATTTAAGGGCTTTTTTAAGATTAATTAATAAAAGTATAAAAAAATTATAAACTATACGACTGTTATTAAGGAGGCATCATGCACTTG
>CANRJX010000174.1 GCA_947631095.1 uncultured Wohlfahrtiimonas sp. | reverse complement strand
CCCATCATTAACTCCTTGTTAGTTCAGTGTATAATTGATTTTAACAAGGGTGCATTCTTAATGCGACAGAACCAAAACATTACCTAAAATTCAGCAGAATAAAATTATTATTGTGAGGTCATAGTATGGGAGCTAGTATTTTTTTTAGTCGAGATGTAACTGCTGAAAAGCCAGAGGATGGAATAATATCGACTTATGTAAATGGTACTTATTGGGATGCATTTGGTGATCTGATAGATGCAGTATTTTTACCGCATTATCCTAAACTGCATGAAGTAATTATGCCTGAAGAAGGTAAGTATATAAAATTTTATTCTTTTGCTGAATTAGATGCTCAAGATTTTAATTTGGCTATTAGACTGATTAGAGACTACATTAAGAAACAAGAAAATCCAAATGAGTGGCAGAAAATGGCACAAGATGTTTGGAATGAGCTTGCTGAACCTTATGTAATTCAAGATGATCGCTATCAAAAGGATTGATGTTTAATTCATATATCATGAGCGAAGTGACACCATCATTCTCATCTCTCATATCAAACCTAATTAGTCCATAAAATGTCCGATATTCTATATTGTCCATCAAACTTATCCAAATCATTTCTAACGGACATAATTGATGTTTCCGTTAAACGATCGTTTGATGGAATGGCAATTAAAGCTTATGAGCCAAATAGGCTGAGATATAGAGCTATGCTAATTGATACTCTAGTATAATTGGTTAGATTCCCTATCTTTGACACTCAAAACATAAGTAACAAAGGGAAAATAGGGAATCCAACTAAATCTTAAATAGCTTCTTGAAGTAAGAGAGCATTAATTGCTGACTGATTATCTTCAAGAGTAGTGCAGTGATCTAAAAAATCATTCCACCATTTGAAAAGTTCACGTCGTTCATTGAGATATTGGGCTTTATTGTAAGTTGCTCTAATACTATTTTTATCTTGATGAGCCAGAGAAGCCTCTATTACATCTGGTCTAAATAATCCGCTTTCATTTAATAATGTAGAAGCTAAATGTCTAAAACCATGAATGGTGCTATCTATACCAAATCTTTGAATGGCAGTTCTTGGTGTTTCTAAACAGATATGAGTTTCTAAATTAAGACTTGGAAAAACAAAAGGTAAATCACGACTAATATTGTACATTTTTTGAAAGATAGTAATCATTTGAGGCGTTAGAGGAATGATGTGTTCACGGCTCATTTTCATTCGTTCAGCTGGAATAATCCAAAGCTTATTATGAAAGTCAATTTCAGACCATTGTGCCTTGCAACTCTCTTGTATTCTTGTCATTGATCTCAATGTTAGTTCTGTACATAAGCGTGTTGTGATTGAATATTCTTCAGATTGAAAGAAATCAAAAAGCTTATATATTTGTTTTTGATCAATTGATTTATGATGTGTTGATTGGTGTGATTTAAATGCTTTACGTGAGATCATCATTGCAGGATTGTAATTGCATAATCCACGTGAAATAGCAAAATCAAATAGTTGATTTAAGCCTGTTTTAGTTCTATGTAAATATTCGAGTGCATTTCTATCTTCAAATGGTTGTAAAGCACGAACTAAATGTTGTACTTCTATTTCATAGATTTTAAGGGGTGCTAGCACTACCATACAGTTATTGTTAATTGCGTTGTAGACTTGTTTAGCATATTTTTCTGACTTGGTCATAGACCAAGTGTTCCACCATTGTTGAAAAACAAAAGGAAAAGATAAATGCTCATTCGTACGTTTAGGATTGATACCTTTTAATACATCAGCACGTTTGGCTTGATGTAACTGTCTTGCATCTGATAATGATAAAGAAGGGTAATCACCCAAAACCAAAGTATCATCTTTTAAAGTATCAGGATTTTTATATCGATATTCCCAAATTTTTTTATTTTTAGATGTAATTTTGAGACATAATCCATTGCCATCAAATAAACGATAGAGCTTATCTTTTGCCTGAGTATTTTTGATCTTAATTTCGGTTAATATTTTAACTGCCATAGTTAATCATCCTTTTTTCTGTACCCTCTGTGGTACCCTCCAGAGAGTGAATATGTGAAAATCTCTAGAATGATAAAAACATAGCTTAAGCCTAGTAAAATAGGCAATAGTTGAAAGCTCAGCATTAGACAAACGGGCTTTAAATATAAAGATGGTACGGCCTCCTCCTCCGCCAAATATAAAAACCCTTAGTTTACGCTAAGGGTTTTTTATTGCCGTTAATCTACATATATAATATAAAAATCAATGATTTAATTGTTTATTTGTCTTTGTTAGTCTCTATTGAGGTCGTTTAAGATGTGTTTACATACCGATGATTTGTTAGTAATTTGGTTGGTAATTATTGAAAAATAATAGATTCATCATCACTACGATCACGCCCAACAGGAGCTGAGGCTTTAAAATCTGCTTCTGTAGAGTGAAGTTCTAGCAATGAAATTTTCTTTTTTTTAAGCGCAACAAGCTCATCAGCTAACGCTCTACTTCTAATATTAATAATAGAAGAATTGTTGTCTGTTGATCTATTAGAATACATGTGTGTCGCATAGCACCGATAGTCATTGTAGTGCTTGAAGTAACTGAGTTGTCTCAGTTGTTCAGCATTAATGATGCTAAATATTGTTAAAGTCGATACTTGTTCACATATAATTTCTTTATTAGTATCCTCATTTTTTAGATTCAATAACATAGAATCTAGAAGCTCTTTTTCTAAGAAGTTATAATTAATTTTACTCATTTCACTAATCCATTGGTAATGGTGCAAATATGCACCGGGACAGCCATTTCGGTTGTAAGTTTGGAGTTAGTGTTAACAGTATGATATGCCTATTATTTTTGTTCAATGAGCTTAGTTAAGTAGTAAAAAAAAATATATTATTTGTATACTATGAAGATTTGTAATAATAGGCATCGTATGGGCAGAGTATTTACCCTTTTTGTATTTACAATTTGTATGATTGGCTGTGATAGAAAACCTGAAATGATTGATGGTGTATTACTTGGGGGACACATATCGCATATCGATAATTTCCAAGATTATAAAATGATATATAATAATGTCTCAGGAGTTAATGCACAAGGCTTTGAGTATATTACTGATGAGAAGAAAATAAAAATTCAAGTTATCGATAATGTAGTGGAGGGGATTTTAATTACTCAGGATCTCAGGAAAGAAAATAGACAAATATATCTAAGGGGGTTGATTAAGATTTTTGGGGATCCTATTGTTAATACCTCAGAAAGATATGCAATGGATCCTGAATTTAAAACTATATTAGTATTCAAAAGCCGTGGAGATATATTGTATGAGATCATAGCGGTATATGAGAACATCAATAACGAACGATATGGTACTGCAAAACGCTCTCTACGAACTCAAAATCTTGTGGATTTTTGTTATATGAATTTAGACTGTACCGCAATTGCTTTATACTGAATCCTACTAAGTAGATCAGATGATAAAATCTGATAATATTCTAAAAAAATAAAGGGGCAGTTGTGAAAATTAAACATCAAGATTCAAATTGTTATGAATGTCATATTTTATAGTGAAAATCACTTAAGTTAATGTGTCTATATTGGATAGTATTAAATATTCAGAGCCTCGAATGGTATTAGGTTTTTCATGGATACTAGGAGTATTTTAGCTCAGTGATAATAAAATTACTGCTAAAATTACCATGAAAATACCAAACCAGCCGATTGGTTTAAGGATATGACCAAATATTACTCTGTCAAAAAAAGCAGTGCCAATAACGCCGATCGCACCCCAT
>CANRJX010000173.1 GCA_947631095.1 uncultured Wohlfahrtiimonas sp. | reverse complement strand
GACCTTCACCAACCTGGTCGTATTATGAACTTCTATCTATCGATTACACCTTGGTCTTGGATGTGGATTGGTGCAATGATCGTACCATTTTTCGTCACGTTCATTTTAATCCAATTTATTTTGGTGTTACGTGCAAATACAGATAAAAACAAAACCTTTAAATGGTTGCGTTTTATCCATTGGTTCAACTACAACGAGAATAAATTGATCCCTATTACTAGCATTTTATTAGCATTAAGCGCTTTTGGAATCCTTCTTTACACAGGCAAAGAAGTGAATATTCTTAAAGCACAAGCGATGTGGTATACGCCATGGCTTCCGTGGGCACTATTTTTCACAGCATTACAAACCATTCCGATGCTTGTTAAAACTTGGAAAAACTGGGCAAATATTGAAGAACAAAATACCTGTTTGAATCGCTTACAACTTATTTCTTTAATCGGTGTAGTGATCACATTAATGGGTTGGTTTACTTCTAATAGCCCAGCTGGCGAAGCATTTAGATCATTACCAGAAAAAGGCAGTGTTTGGTTTACGATCGGATTTGGTATTTTTGCCTATATCATCTTATTGATCATTTACTCTATTTATTCAATCATTTCAGAGAAAAAATCGCAGCAATTACATTGGATTATCTATGCAGTCTTAGCTTTGTCTAGCTTGTCTTTGGCTTGGACAATTCGTTGGGCGATCCTCATGCAAGTTCAAACATTGCCTAAATACAATATTTTCATCAACCCATACCACTTAAGTTGGGGATTTGATGGAGCACTCGGAATTATCTCTACATTCGGTCTATGGCTAACACTCTTAATTGTATTTTGGAGCTTACTCAACGATCGCTGGTTCACATTCAAAGGAGTTCAACATGGATAATAAGACTAATAAAAAACGTCGTAATATTTTAAAAGGCATTGCAGCCGCTGGTGGTGTAGGTGCTTTTGTAGCAGGATACAGTAATACTGCAAAAAATATGGCAACGGGTCTGATCAAAGGAACTTCTGCGGAACCTACTGAAAATGCTATTTTTGGTAATGCTCTACAAGTTGAAGGCGTCATTAAAGATGGGCATTTTGAACAAACGCCAGGACAAGTAATGTCAAACACACAATGCTTTGGATGTTGGACTGTATGTGGCGTGCGCGTTCGTGTAGATCAAGCAAAAAATGAAGTCTTACGTATCTGTGGAAATCCATACAGCCCATTGTCACACGAAGAACACTACCCATATGAAATGCCGATTGAACAGGCTTGGGTGCAACTTGGCGGTGAATCTGGCATTAATGATCGCTCTACTGCTTGTGCTCGTGGTGCTTCTATGGGTGAAGGATTAACCAGTGAATATAGAGTTTTATCACCATTAAAACGCGTTGGAAAACGTGGTGAAGGAAAATGGGAGCGCATATCTTTTGAACAATTAGTCAAAGAAGTTGTCGAAGGCGGTGATTTATTTGGCGAGGGACACGTAGAAGGCTTACGTACCATTCGTGATTTAAACACTCCAATTGATCCTAAATTCCCTGAATATGGTCCAAAAGCAAACCAGCTATTGGTCACTGATGCTGGCAACGAAGGCCGTGAGCCTTTGATGCAACGTTTTACTAATAACGCTTTTGGGAGCAAGAATTTTGCAGCTCATGGTGCATATTGTGGCTTAGCTTATCGACTGGGTTCTGGTGCATTAATGGACGATATGCAAAAAAATGCCCATGCAAAGCCAGATTTTGACAATGTAGAATTTGCAATATTCATGGGCACATCACCTGCTCAAGCGGGTAATCCATTCAAACGCCAAGGTAGATTATTAGCAAAAGCACGCACTAAAGATGCAGAAGATTTTTCATACGTTGTCATTGCTCCGAATTTGCAATTAACCAGCACATTGGCAACCAATGATAATACTTGGGTTCCAATTTTACCGGGCACAGACTCAGCACTTTCATTGGCATTAATCCGTACGATTATTGATGAAAAATGGTACAACGAACAATATCTTAAAACGCCTGGTAAAAAAGGCATGGCAGCGAATGGCGAAGTTAGCGTCAGCAATGCCACACATTTAGTTATCTCTGATGAATCACACCCTTTATACGGAAAATTTTTACGTGAATGGGACATTTCAAACATTGAAGGCGATCGTAATACAAGTGCCATATTAGTATTGGATGAAAACAGCAATGAATTGATGTCTGAAGCTGAATCAATCAATGGTGTGTTGAATGTGAATCAGACTGTCAGTTTACGCGATGGTTCAACGGTATTAGTTAAATCCAGTTTCACGCTTTTAACAGAATCAGCCCACAAACATACTCTCGAAGAATACAGTGAATTATGTGGCGTGCCCGTTAATACAATCAAGAGCCTTGCACGTAAATTTACTAGCCATGGTCGAAAAGCTGCCGTCATCACACACGGCGGTATGATGAGTGGCAACGGATTTTATAATGCATGGTCTGTAATGGCACTGAATGTATTAATTGGTAATATGAACCACAAAGGTGGCATGTTGGTTAATGGTGGCAAATACAAAGAATATGCACCGGGCCCTCGTTACAATATGGTGGATTTTGATGGTAAAATCGAACCAAAAGGCATGCTTTTAGCGCGTTCTAAAAAGCCTTATGAAACATCTACAACATTCAAATTGTTAAAACAAGAAGGCAAAAATCCTTATCCTGCTTCTATGCCTTGGTTCCCGTTTGCCGGTGGACAAACTTCTGAAATTTTAGCTTCTGCATTTGCAGGTGACCCATACCCATTAAAAGCTTGGATCAGCCACATGACAAACCCTGTCTATGGGATCACAGGATTTAGACAATTATTGGGCAAACAATTGGCAGATCCAAAGGTATTACCATTATTTGTGGCAATCGATGCATTCATCAATGAAACTACTGCCTTTGCAGATTATATCGTGCCAGATACCCACAATTTTGAAAGCTGGGGCTTTACTAATCCATGGGCAGGCGTTCCATATAAAGCGACAACAGCTCGCTGGCCTATTGTGGAACCGCGCGTAGATAAAAATGCAAATGGCGAATACATATGCATGGAAACATTCATTATTGCTGTTGGTAAAATGATGAATTTACCTGGCTTTGGTGAAAAAGGTATCAGAGATGCGAAAAATCCTGACATTCATTATCCATTTAATACAGCAGAAGATTATTATTTAAGAGCAGCTGCAAACGTTGCATTTGATGAGTCACCTGTGCCTGATGCAACACGTGAAGATTTACGTTTAACAGGCGTTAGTCGATTAAAATCTCGTTTTGAAGCAGTTTTAAAACCTGAAGAGCAAATGAAGGTTGCTTACATGTATGCACGTGGTGGCCGCGTAGAAAGCTTCCCAAATGCATGGGATAAAGATCACATGATTAAAAAATGGGGCTCAACTTTACAACTTTGGAATGAGCAAGTCGGCATCCATAAACATTGTATGAATGAGGAGCGTTATAGCGGTTGCCCAACTTACTACCCTGCTCGTTTTATGGATGGTTCAAGCATGCGTGATCACTATACTCAACAAGAATGGCCATTTTTGCTCACTTCCTTTAAATCTAATTTAATGAGCAGTACAGCAGGTTCTAATCTTCGTTTACGCATGATCAAACCTATTAATATTGTAGGTATTAATGCACTAGATGCTAAAAATATGGGCATTGAAAATGGAGATATCGTTGATATTGAAGCACCATCAGGTAAACATGAAGCGCAAATTATGGTATTAGATGGTGTAATGCCGGGGGTAATCGCTGTAGAACATGGTTATGGCCATAG
>CANRJX010000172.1 GCA_947631095.1 uncultured Wohlfahrtiimonas sp. | reverse complement strand
CATGATAACAGAATTTGACGTAAATCTTGATAAACCATCTCTGTTTCAGGCTTAATTCCATGCCAAAACTCAAAACTTAAAGCGGCTTGTTCAACCAGCATTCCTAAACCATCAAAAGATTTCAATGCTCCATGATTTTTTAAATATTCCATAAACACAGTTGGCTTTACACCATACATCAGATCATAACCAATTGTATTTGCATCAATTTCACATGACAAAGGTGTAAATTCATTACTTAATGAGCTACTTGTCGCATTAATAATCAAATCAAATCGACCAGATAATTGATGCCAATCACAGGCATAAATATTCCCCTCTGCTTTAAAATCTTCTGCTAACTGCACTGCTTTTTCATGCGTACGATTACTAATAATCAGCTCTTTAGGGCTTTGACGTAAGATTGGTCCTAAAATACCTTTGGTTGCGCCACCTGCACCCAATACTAAGACTCTTCGATCTTTTAGCATCAATTGATGGCGATCCATCAAATCACTTAATAACCCATTACCATCTGTGTTATGTGCAAATATTTTCCCATCAATAAACTTCAATGTATTTACAGCACATGCTTCTTCTGCTTCTTTCGTCAATTCGGTCGCCATTCTAAAAGCATTTTCTTTAAATGGTACCGTAACATTGGCACCTAACAATCCTTGCTGAACTAATGCTTCTAACTCACTTTCAAAATGATCTTTTGCTAAGCAGTAAGCATTATATTCAAGTGCTATGCCACAAGATTTAGCAAACATAGCGTGTATCATGGGAGACTTAGAATGTGCGATTGGATTACCTAAAACACCATATAATTGCATATCTCTTACCTATTAAGTTTTTATTGTCCACGTAAAAATAAGCGATCTAAATCTGTTAATCCAATGGATGTCCAAGTTGGTCGACCATGATTACACTGATCTGCTCTTTCAGTTCTTTCAATATCACGCAACAATGCGTTCATCTCTGGCAACGTCATTTTTCGATGATGTCGAATGGCGCTATGACAAGCCATCGTGCTTAAAATTTCGTTGATTGCGGCTTTAATTTTTTCACTCGATCCATAGCGATCGAAATCGTCAATCACAGCGACAATCAAACGATCAATATCAGAGTTAATTAATGCCGCAGGAACCTCTCTGATCACAATCTCATGATCACCAAATGCCTCCGCCACAATACCTATTTGTGCTAATTCCTCTTGAAACTCAGCGACTGCCGCAACATATTTCGCATGTACTTGCATCACTTTGGGAATGAGCAAAGGCTGTCGTACTAAGGTAGAATTTTCATGAATATTACGTTTAAATCGTTCATAAATAATCCTTTCATGCGCTGCATGCATATCCACCAAAACGAGACCTTGTTGATTTTCAGCCAATATATAAGCACCGTGTAACTGCCCAAGTGCGTAACCTAAAGGTGCATCATCAATGTCCGAAGATTCTACTTCACTCGATTGTGGTAAAAGATTTGATACACTAGAGTTTTTTGATTCTGTCTTTTGATCCAAGCCTAATGCTGCGTAAACATTAACAGGTTGATCATTACGAGTGCTTTGAAAAGATGAATTTGTATTACGATAAGCCGCATTAAAATTCAAACGACTTTGATTTTGTGCATTATTCTCAGGCAAAGGTTGAGCAATAGTATTTTGCACATCATTCTCTTGAAGCCCATCTTTTGATTCCAATAAAGGTTTTGCAACAACTTGATGAATGGTTCTGAATAAAAAATCATGCACAAAGCGGGATTCACGAAAACGCACTTCATGCTTTGCCGGATGAGCATTCACGTCCACACCCTCAGGATCCATTGTTAAGTAAACAATAAATGCAGGGTGACGATGTCCATACAAAACATCTTGATAAGCTTGTTTAATAGCATGAGCGATTAAACGATCTTTCACCATTCGTCCATTCACATACACAAATTGGAAATCTGTTTGGTTACGTGAGAAAGTTGGTTTTGCGATCCAACCATTCAAAGTTAAAGTTCCACGTAAATCTTCGATCGTATGAGTGAAGTAAAAACTTTGATCTAAAAATTCCTGATTAAAAATAGAGCTGACTCTGCGCTCTTTTTCTTCTTGTGTTTCACAAGCTTTAGTATCAAAAATCACGCGCTCATTATGAATCAATTTAAATGACACATCGAAACGCACCAAAGCTAATCGCTTCACTAATTCTTCAATATGACTAAATTCAGTTCGCTCTGTTCGCAGGAATTTTTTACGAGCAGGAACATTATAAAAAAGATCTTTAACTTCAATGGTCGTACCAAAAGGATGAGCTGCTGGGATTGGTTTTTCAATTTCATCATTACCAACACCTGTCACTTTAAAACCATGAGATGAGTCTTGAGTGCGTGTTATTAATGTCAATTCTGATACAGAAGCGATACTTGCCAATGCTTCACCGCGAAAACCTAAACTTTGCACTCTAACAAGATCATTAGAATCTCGTATTTTACTCGTTGCATGACTGGTTAATGCAAGCAAAAGGTCATCTTCATGAATACCACTACCATTATCACGAATGATAATATTTTTTGTGCCACCTTCAGAAACTTCCACTACAATTTCAGTAGCACCTGCATCAATACTATTTTCCACCAGTTCTTTCACAACAGAAACTGGTCGTTCAATCACTTCACCGGCGGCAATTTGATTAATGACTTGAGGTGGTAGTTTTTGAATTCTTTTCATATTTCCATCACACAAAAAAGAAACGCCTGTATCACAGGCGTTTGATTATGATCTTTCAACAATTAATGCAAGCTTGTTCTTAAGCGTTGCAAAATTTCATTCTTAGATTGTCCATCTAATGATTCAATCGTGATTGCTGTGCTATTCTTGCCCGTTTCGATCATACTAACTTTAAAGCGATAATAGACTGGCTCTTTAGATTGCCAGAATTTAATACCACCACCTTTAGTTTTGTTTGGATCTTTTTGCAGAACAATATAGCTATGGTCTTGGCTGTTTTGCGATTCAATTTTGAATGTCGCACCATCATCTAGCAAATTACCCACTTGCAACCACACAGACTGTAATGGTCGATTAATATCCGCACCAGTTGATGTTTCATTCATAATCAATGCATTAGCATTATTGACTTCTTTAGGATTTGCAACACCTAGTTTAGCCACTAAACGAGCGATCATTTCTGCTTCTAACTCAGTATCTCTTGGACGATCAACCCACTTATGGAATTCATTGTCACGACCAGATGTCTGATCTTTCATACCATAATGTGTAACATAAACTAAAACTTCGCCATTTTTTGCACGTTCTAAACGAATTTTGAATTTATCACGTGTTGGTGATGAAAATACATTATCTAACGCTGATTTTAATAACTGACGAATCCATGAATCTGGTACATCTGCTCTATTTTCTGCCCAACCTGATTCTAAAATACCTGCTTCTGGATTTTGAACCTCAATCGACAAACCAACTTCTTGGAATAATTGAACTGCCCTAGACCATACAAACTCAGCAGGTAAAGTTGTTACAATCCAACGAGTTTCACCTGTACGTTCAATACGAACAGAATCAGATGTTGCCAATACACGACCTGATAAATTATTACGATTATTTACCTGTTTTTGATACTCACTCAACATTTGAGTGGTTCGATTATTGCTATCCACATTGTTACGCCCCACTAAATCTGGCGGCAATTCCAATGAATTAACGGATGATGCATTGAGATAATCTAATCGACCTTTAGGCTGAATCGTACTTGTTGAACAGCCAGATAGTACGACCAAGCAAGCTATACCACCCATTAATGCTTTGTTATAT
>CANRJX010000171.1 GCA_947631095.1 uncultured Wohlfahrtiimonas sp. | reverse complement strand
TAATAAAATACCGCTTAAGCCAAATAATGTATTGCTTAATCCTAATTGTTCAAACATAAATGGTGCCAATTGATAGTAAGCAAACAAGGCGATGTTTAAAAAACCAATTAAACAGGCATTTTTCAAAATGAAAAGGTCACATAACATTTCTTTCAATGTTTCAAAAAATGGAGGTTTATTGATATATTTAGGCTTTGTTTCAGGCAAAATGAGTGCAACCCAAGTCAATAATACAATTGCCATGATAATCAATAAAATGAATACCCCGTGATAACCAGAAACACTCACCATTAATGCACCTAGTAGCATACCAATGATTGGGCTAATGGCTAAAGCAATACCCATAATAGAAAAGACATAACGTAAGTTTTCATCTGATAAGCGATCACGCATAATGGTTTGTGTACCAATAGAGCCAATAGCAGCTGAAAATGCCATAAGCATTCTGCACATTAATAATATGTCAAAGTTTTGTGCAAATATCGCGGCTATACATGTAATAGCATAAAGACAAAGCGCGATTAATACTGTTGGTTTTCTACCTAACCAGTCACAACTATATCCCCATATTACAATACCTATAGCAAATGCTAAAAAATAGAGTGATAAGGTTTGCCCAGCCTCACTTTGATTTACTTCAAAAGTATAAGCAATATCTAGTAGGGCAGGGCTATAAATTGTTTCTACAATTTGTGGGAACATCATTAATGCAATGAGTAGGGGGAGTGATAAATGTTGTTTCATAAAAAATTGCCATTTTAAAAACAATAATGTTAACTTTATTATTTATTGCTAAATTTATAATTTAAGACAAATTTATTATAAAATCAGACAATTTATACTAGTGTAAGTATTTTTATCAATAGCGGTAGGTAATTTGGTTTTAGTTGCTTGATAAAAGAATGAATTAGGCTTAAATTTTTAAAAATATTAGGAGATAAGAAGATGGCCTGGATAGAAGCAGATACAATTTTTGATCCTGATAAAATGACAATACCAATTATTGGTATTGCTTCTGAAATGATGGAACATAACTCAGGTACACATCAACATAATAAAGGACAGTTGTTATTTGCTCAGCAAGGTAGTATGCGTGTGATTATTGATAATAAACTTTCTGTTATTCCTCCACAAAAAGTTGTTTGGTTGCCACCGAGGCAGATACATAGAGTATTTTTTACCAAAATTGTTGGTTATCGTTCTATTTATATTGACACTAATATTTATTCACATTTACCACAACATCCTACAACATGGGGCTGTTCAACATTATTAAGATGTATTATGGAAGAAATCGCACAATCCGACTGGCATATGGATTGGCAATTTCCATCACGTGGTGCTCATTGGTTATTTGTATTATGGGATGAATTAAAAATTGCAAAGCGACATGGCATATATTTGAATCTTCCAACAGATTATCGATTACAAAAATTTGATTTTTTATCTTATGCGCCACCATTGTCTGAATTAGCTCAGAAGGTTGGTGCAAGTGAAAGAACAATCACGCGCATTTTTATTAAAGAAACAGGATTAAATTATCAATCATGGCGACAACAATGGCGCTTATTTAGAGCTATTGAACTATTAAGTGAGGATAAATCTATGATCGAAATTTCCTTGATACTTGGGTTTTCTAACGATAGTGCCTTCTCAACGTTTTTTAAAAACATGACTGGGCTATCACCAACTAAATATTAAAGAGTTGATAAGATCCATCAGAAGATTATTATCTTAATGACCTTGTATAGTTTATTATTTAATGACAAGCACCCGCAAAGTATCCCTGATATCAGCAGAAATACTTTGTGAAAATTGCTTGAAGGGTGTGTCGCAAAACATCGTCATCTAATATTGCGTATAATAGACATTACTATAAATCTTAAGGAAAGATCCCAAAATTTTTTGGTAATAAATTACTCTAAACGTTTTTCTCGTTCCTCATTTTCTTTTTTACCAATCTGCCAATAAGCGCAAGCATAAAACTCTTTAGAGCCCCAACCTTTTTCATTTCGTAGATAATCACGTAATTTTTTAACTGTTGAAAATTCAGCAGTTGTGTGTAAAAAGTGCGATTCAGGCATTAAATCAATCATTGTTTTTGTGAGTTCAAATAGATTGCTGCCTTTTTCTGGATTTGGGTTGATCAGCCAATGCAACTCTACATCTGCTTGAGACTGATAATGTTCAGGTAAAATATCGGCTTCTAATGTTACTTCTGTCACAACTGTGGCTTTAACATTTTTAGGCAATTTTTCAATTAATGCTGCGGTTGCAGGAATTCCCGTCATATCTGTGACAAAAAGATAGTGTTCAGCTTCTGCTAAAGTATCTTTATTTTTAATTTTCATTGCTAAGCCAACTTCATCATTCTCTGCAGCATTCAGTGCCCATTCGCAGGCAATTGATGCACCTTCATGAACTGCAAAATCAACAATGAGTTCTTTGGCTTCTAAATTAATGGCGCGATGTGTATAGGTACGAACAGTCGGACGAATATCAGCATCTTGCGCTTCCCACATACGAGTTTCTTCATTAAATACAGGCAAGTGAACTGTGGACTGACCTTTCGGTGGGATAAATAATTTATTGTTTACACCCAGAGTGACATCTTTATAATGTTCAATATCATCACATTTTAGAATAATACGAAGATAATTAGGGGTTAAAAATTCTTTGCGAGCAACGCGGACAATTGTTCTATGAGTTTGCATAATACCTTCCAACTTTACATATACATATGCGGCATATCTTGCTGTATATTGCTAATAAATGCAAATGATAATTAATATTATTTAAAAGTCATTCTTTATAAAATTGTTTAAGAATCAATAATCAGGAGAAATTATGAAAAACATATTCACCATTATGGTGCTGGGTTCAATGCTGCTGTCATTTGCATTTGCAGACAGTATGCGCTGTGACAATAAGCTTGTGAGAACAGGCGATGCCAAAGCTTATGTGATTGAGATTTGTGGCACACCAATTAGTGATGAGCTAGTGGCATGGGAAAATGATCAAGCAATTCATCATGTGGCATATAGAAATAATGATCAGATTAAAATTTTAGTTTTTAAAGCAGGAATTTTAACTGAGATCAACAGTGGTAAACGTTAGATAGATGTATAAAAAGCCCACTAAAAAGTGGGCTTTTGTGTTTTATCATGCATCAATTGCAGAAATGATTATTTAGCTGCTTTGCTTTTAGCGATCAAATCACGCAATACGTAATGTAAGATACCGCCAGCTTTGAAGTAATCAACTTCGTTCAAAGTATCAATACGGCACAATACAGTGAATTTAGTTTCTTTACCTGTTGCTGGATTGATTGCTGTTACTTCGATGTCTTGATGAGGTTTGATGTCATCATTGAATTCGATGTGGAAGCTTTCAGTGCCATCTAAGCCTAAAGACTCAGCATTTTCACCATTTTTGTATTGTAACGCTAAAATACCCATGCCGATTAAGTTTGAACGGTGAATACGCTCATAGCTTTCAGCGATTACAGCTTTAACGCCCAATAAGTTAGGACCTTTTGCTGCCCAGTCACGACTTGAGCCTGAACCATACTCTTTACCCGCTAAGATGATCAATGGTGTTTGATCTTCTTTATATTTCATTGCAGCATCATAGATTGCCATGACTTCGCCAGATGGTAGGTATTTAGTTAAACCACCTTCGATGCCAGGGATCATCTTGTTACGAATACGAATGTTAGCAAACGTACCACGCATCATGACTTCATGGTTACCACGACGTGAGCCGTATGAGTTAAAGTCTTCTGGAGCAACACCATTTTCGATCAAGTAACGG
>CANRJX010000170.1 GCA_947631095.1 uncultured Wohlfahrtiimonas sp. | reverse complement strand
ATTTCATATAACCAAAGAATGTAGGCATACGAACACCAGCTTGCGTCGCAATACTCTTCACCATAAAGTTTGGCGCGTTACCGATATATGTAATGGCTCCCATAAATACAGAACCCATAGATATTGCCAACAATGTCGGACTCAAATCAGTCATCAAATGCTGTGCATCACCAGATGCTAAATTAAAGAACACTAAATACGTTGGTGCATTGTCTAAAAACGCAGATAATATACCAGTCATCCAAAAGTACATACTGTCAATTGGTGCACCACTGCCATCATGAACCAAGTTAACAATGCCAGACATTGAACCATCTGAACCTGCCTTTAAAATTGCTAAAACTGGCGCAATGGTGATAAAAATACCGGCAAACAACTTAGCAACCTCTAAAACAGGATCCCAGCCAAATTCATTTTTACGATGAATTTCTTTTGCAGTAATTTTTAATGACACAAATGCCATTACTAACAAAATAATATCTCTCGCAATATTTTGTAGCTCAATTGGTGTACCTAAAATTGTGAATTCAACGCCCGGTTTCCAGAAACCTGATAGTAAAACACCTGCGACAATGCCGCCTAAAAAGATAAAATTCACCTTACCTTGAATACTAAATGGTGTTTTATCTACCACTTGATGTTCAGATTGATCTTCACGCTTATAATAATAACTATCAATCATATAGAAAACAGCCAAAACAATTGCTGCTGTAATCACAACTGGCATAAACATATGTTGCATAGTCCAGAAGAAATCAACACCTTTTAAGAAACCTAGAAATAATGGTGGATCGCCCAATGGAGTTAAGCTACCACCAATATTTGCCACCAAAAATATAAAGAAAACCACAATATGAACGCGATGCTTTCTATTTTCATTCGCTCTTAATAATGGACGAATGAGTAACATAGCAGCACCTGTCGTGCCCATAAATGATGCTAAAAATGTACCAATTAACAAAATAATTGCATTCAATTTCGGTGTGCCTTTTAAGCTACCTTCTAGATAAATACCACCAGAAACTGTAAATAATGCAAAAATCAACACCATAAATGGGATATATTCTAATAAAAGTGCATGAGCAACTATGTGGCTCATTTCTTCAAAACCAAAAATAATTACAAATGGGATTAAGAATCCTAAGCACCAAAGTGCTGTAATCTTACCAAAATGGTGATGCCAAATATTCACTGCAACTAATGGAAATATTGCTATGGATAATAATATTCCAGCAAAGGGGATTATCCACAATAAACTTGCACTGGCTCCATCAAAAGCCGATGCAGATGCAGTCGATGTCAATACAAACAGACCTAGTAATAAAGTTGTGATTTTCCTCATGTCTTCTCTTTAGTATCTATTAAAACAGACAAGATACTACCTCAACACTGCTTTCATGGCTACATCTAATCTACATTTAATTGTCTTAAATAATAAAAAAGAGCCATTCTTAAACACTTAAGAACAACTCTTTTATTAATCTAATACAATATTTTTGACTATATTTTAATTAGCCAAACACTTTAAAGCGCTCTTCACCATCTAAATTTTCTTTAACGTCTGGTGAAGCAACGATAGAACCAAATGGCATTTGACCATGTAATTTCCAAGACTCCGGAATATTCCATTCTTTAGCGACACCTGCATCAATCAATGGGCTGTAGTGCTGAATATTTGCACCGATGTTATTCTCTGCTAAAAGTAGCCATACCGCGTACTGTGCCAATGCAGTTGATTCCTGTGACCACTTTGGAAAATTATCCGCATATAATGGGAAACTTTCTTGCAAACCTTTAACAACATCTTGATCTTCAAAGTATAAAATCGTACCAAATGCAGCTTTAAAACCATTGATGCGTGCTTCTGTTGCTGCAAATTGTTCTGCTGGCACAATCTTACGCAACTCATCTTCCGCAATGTTCCACAATTTAGTGTGTTCGTCACCAAACAACACAACAACTCTTGAACTTTGTGAATGAAAAGCCGATGGTGCTTGTTTCACTGCATTTTTAATGAGAGATGTAATTTCTTCTTTAGATACTGATACATCTTTGCCCAATTGATAAATTGTTCTACGTTTTTCTAATAAATTCTGAAAATTACTCATTATATTTACCTTTGATAATTACACTATTAAGTTAGAGCTTAGCTCTATTGTTCTGCCAACCAATTATAATTATTTATAAAATGATTGCGAGCACCATTCATTTAACACACTGTTTCATAATTAGAACAACTCCCTTTTATTTTCTCTTATATCTTCTGATGATTTATATGATCAAATTCAGTATAATCCTTGATTGATTTACTTATTTATTCTTTCTTCATTAAGGATTTGAACATGTCGTCAATCGAACAAAAAAGTGCTAATGCTATCCGTTTCTTAAGTATGGATGCAGTTCAAAAAGCAAACTCCGGTCATCCAGGTGCACCAATGGGCATGGCTGAAATGGCTTATGCACTTTGGCATAATCATCTTTCTCACAATCCAAATAATCCTAACTTCTTTAATCGTGATCGTTTTATTTTATCAAACGGCCATGCATCAATGCTTTTATACTCATTATTGCATTTAACGGGTTATGATGTTTCTGTTGATGACTTAAAAAACTTCCGCCAATTAAATTCTAGAACAGCGGGTCATCCTGAATTTGGTTATATCCCAGGCATCGAAACAACCACAGGTCCTTTAGGTCAAGGCATTAGTAATGCAGTGGGTTTTGCATTGGCAGAGAAAATGTTAGCTGCACAGTTCAACAAAGACGATTTTAATATTGTCAATCACCATACATATACTTTCTTAGGTGATGGCTGCATGATGGAAGGTATTTCTCATGAAGCTTGCGCACTGGCTGGAACATTAAAATTAAATAAGTTAATCGCACTTTATGACGACAATGCAATCTCAATTGATGGCGATGTTTCTGGTTGGTTCACAGATAATACAAAACAGCGTTTTGAAGCTTATCAGTGGAATGTAATTGGTCCGATTGATGGTCATGACATTAACGCTGTTTCTAACGCAATTGCTGAAGCTAAATCACAAACAGAAAAACCAACGTTGATTATTTGTAAAACAAAAATCGGTAAAGGTTCTGTCACTAAAGAAGGTTCAGAAGCAACTCATGGCGCACCTTTGGGCGATACAGAAATTGCAGCAATCCGTGAAAAAATGGGCTGGACATCACCTGCATTTGAAGTACCAGAAGATGTTGTATCACATTGGGATGCAAAAATAAAAGGCTTAGAAATTGAACAGTCTTGGGCAGTAACATTTGCACAATATGAAAGCAAATACCCAGAGTTAGCAAAAGAATTCTTACGCAGAATGAACAACGTATTGCCTGAGAATTTTGAAGAGATCATTACAACAGCAATCGCAGAAGCAAATGATAAAGCAGAAAGCATCGCGACACGTGTTGCAAGTAAAAATGCTTTAGATGCATTAGCATCACATTTACCTGAAATCGTTGGTGGATCAGCTGACTTAACGCCTTCTAACAATACATTCTTCAAAGCAAGCGTAAACCTTGACATCGCAACTGGTGAAGGCAACTACATTCGTTATGGTGTGCGTGAGTTTGGCATGGCTGCAATCATGAATGGTATTGCATTACACGGTGGCTTTATTCCTTACGGCGCAACATTCTTAGTATTCAGTGACTATGCACGTAATGCTATTCGTATGAGTGCATTGATGGAGCAAAAAGTTATCTATGTAATGACGCATGATTCAATCGGTTTAGGCGAAGATGGTCCAACGCATCAACCAATTGAGCACGTTGAATCCTTACGTTTGATTCCTAATTTGCGTGTATGGCGCCCTGCCGATAGCTTAGAAACAATGGCAGCTTG
>CANRJX010000169.1 GCA_947631095.1 uncultured Wohlfahrtiimonas sp. | reverse complement strand
TATTCAACGCAACCGTAATTAAGTCAACATTACCTGTACGCTCACCATGACCAAATAAACAGCCTTCTACACGATCACCACCAGCCATTAAACCTAACTCAGTGGCAGCCACAGCACAACCACGATCATTATGTGTATGCAAGCTAACGATCACGCTGTCACGGCAACTTATGTTGCGGCAGAAATACTCAATTTGATCTGCATAAATGTTTGGTGTTGCCATTTCTACAGTTGCAGGTAAGTTAAAAATGATTGGTTTTTCAGGCGTTGGCTGAACAACTTTTGCGACTGCTTCACAAACCTCTACAGCATAATCCATCTCTGTATCTGTAAAAATTTCTGGTGAATATTCAAATGTCCAATCTGTCTCAGGATATTTTTTAGATTCTTCTACCGCCAAAGTCATCCCAAATACAGCCAACTCTTTAATTTCTTCTTTAGATTTATTAAAAACCACTCGGCGGAACGTTGGTGATGTTGCGTTATATAAATGCACAATTGCTTGCTTACAACCGACCAATGCTTCAAATGTACGTGAAATCAAGTCTTGACGAGATTGTGTTAATACTTGGATCGTAACGTCATCAGGAATACGATTTTCTTCGATTAAACGACGCACAAATGTAAATTCTGTATCCGATGCTGATGGAAATGCGACTTCTATTTCCTTGAATCCACACTCAATCAATAGATCAAACATTCTGATTTTTTGTTCTATGTTCATTGGCTCAATTAATGCTTGGTTACCATCACGCAAGTCTGAAGACAACCAACGAGGTGCTTTATTGATCACTTGATCTGGCCATGTACGATCTTTCAATTTAATTGGCTCAAATGACTGGTATTTAGTTTCTGGACTCTGGATCATAATGTTTTCCTATATTTTTCTGCTTAAGTGAAATTTTCTATTTAATCTGTGTATTTTTAATTTAAGATCCGCAGCAACAGCGCATAACGCCATACAAACCATCGTATATGGTTACGGTTTAAAATAGAATTTGTGGAATAACAATCTGGGGTAGCAATAAACATTAAAAATCTCTTTTGTTCTTATGAAAATTTCTTCTGTGATAAACACAGCAAAAGCTGCAATCTTTGCGATTACAGCAGGATAAGTCGTAGTAGAGATAAATTCATTGCATTAGTTTTCATGAGAGATAACATAAAATTATTTTTATGTGCCGTCAAGCATAAATATCGATTTCTCCTGATTGCGAATAGAGTCAAATATTTTTTTACAATACCGCCAGTATTTAATAAATTTTCAACAAGATTAATTAAACCCAGCCATATCAATGGGTTTATACCACCTCATTATATTCATCGGATGCCATAAAACTTCGCTATACTTATAAAGTTTTCACAGCAAACTGTAAAAAAAGGAAGCTATTATGTCTGAAGAAAAAGTACAAATCGTTACATTTGATGAACTAAAAACACTATTAAAAAATAAGTTTATAAAAGCTGGCCTTCCTGAAACTCATGCTGAAGCAGTAGCAGATCACTTAGCTTATGCTGATTCACGTGGCGTTCATTCACATGGTGCTGTGCGTGCTGAATATTATTCAGAGCGCATTAATAAAGGCGGAAGCAATCCTAAACCGAACATTACATTTGAGAAAAAATCAGCAAGCATCGGTATTTTAGATGGTGACAATGCAGTTGGCCATTACATTGCACAGCTCGGAACTGATGAAGCAATCAAACTTGCAAAAGAAACAGGCCTCGGTGTTGTGGGCATGAAACGCTTAGGCCACTGTGGCACATTATCTTACTATGTGCGCCAAGCGACAGAGCAAGGCTTAATCATGATCGCAATGTGCCAATCTGATCCTATGGTTGTGTTATATGGTGGTGCTGAACCTTACTTTGGTACAAACCCAATTGCTTTTGGTGCACCACGTAAAGATGGCGCGCCCATTATTTTTGATATGGCAACCACAGTCGGCGCTTGGGGTAAAATTTTAGATGCACGCTCTAAAGGCAAAACAATCCCAGCTGATTGGGCAGTTGATTCTGATGGCGCACCCACTACTGATCCTAACGCTGTTGCTGGTTTGGTGCCAATTTCAGGCGCTAAAGGCTCTGGTTTAATGATGATGGTTGATATTTTATGCGGCGCATTACTTGGCCAACCTTCAGGTGGCTCAGTCACTTCCATGTATGCAGATTTATCCGCGGGTCGAGAATTAGGGCAAATCCATATTGTTCTCAATCCAGAATTTTTTGCGGGCCTAGAGTCTTTTTATGGCACGATCGAAAAGATGGTATATGAAATTCATCATATGAAACCAGCAGTAGGATTTGATAAAGTTCAATATCCTGGTGAACGCAGTGATGCAGTTGCAGAAAAATATGAGGCAAATGGCATTCCTATCGTGCAAGAAATCTATGATTACTTAGTCAGTGATGACATTCACTTTGACCGTTATGACGGCATGGATGCATTTGCTCGTAAAAAATAATCTTTAAGCATAATCAATAGCCTTATGAATTTCATAGGGCTATTTTTTGATTGTTTTCCACAATGCATTAAGCTGATTCCCTTTGCGTAAAAACCAATTTGCACTGATCGCTTGCTGTTTTTTTGCTCGTTGTTGATCTAATACTTTAAGCGCCTGCATAGCATCAATAATTCGTCCTGAATCCGGATCGATATACGTTGGATATAACAACATCGCACCAGCCACAAGCTCATCTAATGTTAGTTTTCTACCTCTACGATTGAGCTGAATTTTATCTTCAGTCAAACCCCAACCAGCATAAAATGGTAATCCATAACAAACCACTTTTTTACCACGCAACAGCGCTTCAAACCCCGATAAAGAAGTCATGGTATGCACTTCATCTACTTGTTCAATGCAATCTAATATATTGGCTTGGGTAACGATCTGATCTACATATTGCAATGCATCACTATCTTTTGTTTTGCCGATGCGATTTCCACTCACCACATCTGGATGTGGTTTATAGATCAAATAAGCATTTGGATTATCCTTTTTAACAGCCTTAATTAATGCCAAATTGGTTTTTAATTCAGGAGAACCAAAGCGAATAGAGGCATCATCTTCCACTTGCCCGGGTATCAATATAATTTTATTTGGCTTTGGTTTAGGTAATTCTAAACCACCACTGCCGACATTATATTTACCGATATTTTTTTCCACTAAAGCTGAACGCAAAGCACCTGCTTCTTCGAGTTCTTTTTCTGAAAAAAGGTGATGTTGTAATATATTTTCTAAACGCGATGGGGTTCGTGCATCGAAATAAATGCCCAAATCATCCACCACTAAAGACAACGGTGCAACTAAATTAGACCCCAACCCCACAGAACGAATAAAGCCATCTTCCATGCGCAACATTGATAGTTTATTTTGTTCTGCCCAACTCATAATTTCAGGGTGCTTTTGCCCCCACATCATTACTTTTATAGGCTTTTGATCATATTCTTTTTGTGCTGATGATAAAGATTTGAAGAATCGCACTTCATTATTATGCGTGGTTAAAAATGGTCGCATCACTCTGCGTTTCCACCAAGATAAGCCAATGCACCAAATTTCTCCGCTCAAATACTCAGCTCTTTTTTGCATCTTGATTAAATAATTAATCACATCAAAAATATCGCCCCGCTCATTGGTATAAGGGTTTAAGTAACGGCAATATTGCATATAACTTGCGGCAAAAACCTCCTCAAGCGTTGCTTTTCTTCTGCGTTCGGCTTCAATTAATGATTGGACAGCATGATGACGATCATCCGTTATTCCCCAACCAGCGTACCAAGGCACACCAAACACAACCACTTTTTTTCCGAGCAAACAAGCTTCAAAGCCCATTTGAGAAGTGGCAGTATAAACTTTATCCATTTTTTCTAATAAAGATATTGGA
>CANRJX010000168.1 GCA_947631095.1 uncultured Wohlfahrtiimonas sp. | reverse complement strand
TGGAGCTGCCGTTTAGCATTAACTCAAATTGGTGGCAGACATTCACATTTAGCGTTAATGCCCTGAAAGTAATTAGCACCGAAATATTCGAAAATTGGATTACAAAGCAGAGGAACATATAATGATTAAGCTTAACATCATCGAAGGCGCTGATTTTAGCACAGCTGGTAATGGTTCTATAACGCGCACTCCGGAGGGAATTGCTATTGGTGGCATCCCAGACTGGGAGTGTCTGTTTGACCCAGCTTACGTGGAGGGTGGAGCCGCGCGTCAACGTGCGAAACCTGCAACCCTATCCCCATCAATCATACCTGTTGCGTCGTTCAGTAGCGGGCAGCCAGCATTTGCTTTTAATGGGGTTGAGCTCGCTGACTCGACCCCTATTGCGGCATCGAATGCGAACATAAACCCGACAGCGTTTACCCTGTTTGCAGTATTCCAGAACCGCGCAAGTGGGCTTGAGTTTAATCGTCGTCTTTTCTCGCCGCTCTCAGCATCAGATAATGCCAGTGAGTATCAACTCCACGTACAGTTAACCAGAAATACCGGCACTATAGGTGTTTATACCAGTGATGTTGTAGGTGATGCCACAAGGGTGGTAAGTCACACTAATGCTCTGGCCTATACCAATATGACCAAGCCAGGGGTTTTTGCAGTAACATTCTCAACAGAAAATGGCATGGCGATACATTTCAACGGAACCGAGGTAGCGCGTAACACGGCATTCAAAACACCACTTACATCGTCAGCGTTTACTGCGGGTAAATGGGGATTCATGCGCCGTAACAACGGGCTTGCCGGTATGATGGGGCTTATTAATCGTGACCTCAGCACAACTGGCAATTCTGGGCATATGAAAAATCTTTCTGCATTTCTGATGAAGAAGTACGGCATTTAGTTATGCATTCGCGAAATGGTAGTATTGCCTAGGAATTGGCTGAAGGTCGCTTTCACAGAAATCTGTCGGTACACGGATGTACTGACTAATTCTGCGCGGCAGAGTGCAGGATATTGAGTGGGATGGTCAGCCAAGGATGCTTGCATAAGAGAATAGTGGAAAACTGGAGGGTGGCAGCCAAAATAGACATCGGGTAATTAGCTCTGGCTGGCTGGATGATATCCAATAAAAAGGTCAGAAAGCAGGTTGTGCTGATTTATAATGTGGTTGTACGTTCTATAAAATTTTCTCAGTACACGTATTTTTCATTATTACCCAGAAATATCAGAACAGAAATGGCTATGAAAATTAAACCACTTGGTGAGTTTTATCTATATAGAAATTGCGGCAACATGCATAACCTTATATGGCGATCTATATTAATATCTGCTTATATTATTTTTTGTTGAAAAACATATTTTTTTTTCGTATTATTTCAAAATGTAAATCAAACTAAGTCTTTATCTAATGAAATTTAGAAGTGATATCAATGGGTTGCGTGCATTTGCTGTGGTTTTCGTTGTAATGTTTCACTTTGGAATTCCACCATTCACTGGCGGTTTTGTTGGGGTTGATATCTTTTTTGTCATTTCTGGTTACTTGATGACAAGAATAATAGTTGAAGGATTACGATCTAATAAATTTTCAATAATTAGCTTCTACTTTTCGAGATGCAAAAGAATAATACCGCCACTTTTATTTCTATGTCTTATACTTTTAGTAGTCGGCTACTTTATTACCCCACCTGATGAATATTCCACACTATCTAAGCATGTTGTTGCTAGTTTAACTTTTTTCTCCAACATGATCTATTTTAGAGAGGCGGGGTATTTCGATGCTGGCTCTACATATAAATGGCTATTACATACATGGTCATTGTCTGTTGAATGGCAGTTTTATATTGTCTTGCCAATAACACTAGTCGCTATAAATAAATTTCTTGGCAATAAATTAAAACCGTCATTAATTATTCTCTTTGTCCTTTCATTCTTATTGTCCTTATATCTATCAAATAAAAACGCATCATTGTCATATTTTTTCTTTGGCAGTAGAGCTTGGGAAATGATTGCTGGAGGGTTGGCGTATCTTTATAGCAAGGAGAATATTGACTCTAAAAATAAGAATTTATTAATATATCTATGTTTGGTGATTGTGACATTCAGCTCTATATTAATAACCGATCAAGTTTCATGGCCAGGCATGCTAACACTTATTCCTGTTTTAGCTACAGCCATAATTATAGCTGTAAACGGTGATGTTTTAGCGCTAAACAATAAAATTACTCAGAAAATAGGCCTTTGGTCATATTCTATTTATTTGTATCACTGGCCTGTGCTAGTAGCTGGTGGGGTTTTCTTTGAATCCAGAGATGTTAGCACTAATTTAATTCTTGCCTTTGCATCAATCTTCTTGGGATGGGCTTCATATGAGGTAGTAGAGAATAAAAAAGGATTGTCTTTTAAATATTTTTCTAAACCTATGGTTATATTCCCTTCCGCAATACTAATTACTTTAGTTAGCTTTGTGATATTTAAGTCCTCAGGATTTCCACAGCATGTCCCAGAGAGAGTTAACTTGATATCATCTTCTTCTAAGGACAGTAATGCTGGTGCAAAAAAATGCTTCACTATGGATGGACCTTCATCTCCTGAATGTAAGTTTGGGCCTGACAAATCAAATGCTGATGTAGATTTGGTCGTTATTGGTGATAGCCATGCTTACGCGACTTTATCTGCAATTCTGGATTCTAATAAAAATAAATCTGTCGTTTTTATTGCTGAGTCTAGCTGCCCTGCCATCCCAAACATAGAGAGAGTCAGTCGCCCTCAATGCGGTGAGTTTATGAAGAACGCATTTAAAAGCGCAGAAGAAAAGTATATAAATGCATCGATTTTAATAGTCACCCGCTTCTCACAGTATTTACATGGCGAGAATGGAGATAAAAAAGATAAGGTAGAGTTTTTGTTTGATAAAAAACCTGCCGGTTTAAGTGAGTTTTCTTCTAATTTTTCTAAAGCCATAGAGTCCTTGGGAAATGGAAGAAAAATATTTATTCTTTCACCTATACCTGACTACCCATACGATGTCGTTTTTCATATGAGTAGAAATGCAATGTTTAATGACAATCCGGACGTGAAGATTGATATTAAAAATCATAAAGATCGTAGTGACAGCATTAACAAAATGCTATCTGCAATAGCAGAGAAAAATAATAATATTCAAATATTGAATGTCGATAACTATCTTTGCGATAACGCCTACTGTTACGGAAGTAAAAATGGCCAGCCAATCTACCGAGATAGTAATCACTTATCGGAGGGAGGGAACAAAATATTATTGCCATTATTTGAAAAAATATGGCAATGAATTAAGTAATATATGGGCTGAACGGATGATTCTAATCAGCCCGCGTGACATTAAGGCATATCAGAAAAACCAATCGTCTGCACTTTCCCACGTATGCTGTAGTGTGTTCTGGACAAACTTTTTCGCATCATCTTTATCTGGGGCGCGAAGAACCGATAACCCATCGTTACTTGCAGTTTTTACGATCACTTCTGTATCAGGATATCGCCCACTTACTCGGCGGGTCATTTCTTTTTTCAATGCGTCGATAGCGCCATTAGGCATGGCTTTGGCTTTCTCTCTGGCAATACTGATTTCTACAATCACAATGACCTCACGTAGCACTGTATGAATTCACAGTAAATATACTGTTTGTTTATACAGTGTCAATAAATGTGTTGTGAAAAAGCCCCCCAGAACCTTCACCATTGAAGGATGATTGATGTCGTAATTATCTGATTTTATTGATGTGGATTAATTTGAATAATGGCGAAAAAATCAAATAACTACATGATAGATATAGAAAACACACATGATTTAAAATCCCTCGGCTGTAAGGCTGTGCGGGTTCAAGTCCCGCTCCGGGCACCATGGGAAAACTAGAAAAATCA
>CANRJX010000167.1 GCA_947631095.1 uncultured Wohlfahrtiimonas sp. | reverse complement strand
AAGTTGGTTGGTATTTCTTTGTCAATTGCTTCAGGTGAAGCGGTTTATATTCCTGTGCAACACGATTTATTAGTTGCGCCTGAACAATTGCCCTTACAAGATGTTATTTCAAGATTGAAGCCGATTTTAGAAGATACTAAGATTTTGAAAGTTGGGCAAAATCTAAAGTATGATTGGCATATTTTACAGCGCTACGGTATCACTTTGAATGGCATTACAGATGATACAATGCTCGCAAGTTATGTTTGGGATGCTACAGAAAAACATAATATGGATGATTTGGCATTAAAATATTTAGATCATACGACAACTCCATTTGAAGAGATTTCAGGGAAAGGTAAAGCTAAAAAAACTTTTAATGAAATACCACTTGAAACCGCAACGCATTACGCAGCAGAAGATGCTGATATTACACTGCAATTGTGGCATGCTTTAAAACCTCGATTGGCCTCTATTTCTTCTTTACAATCATTGTATGAAACGATAGAAGTTCCATTGTTAACTGTATTAGCAAAAATGGAACACGATGGTATTTTGGTTAATGTTCAGCATTTAGAAAAGTTTAGCCAAGAGTTATCTAAGCGTTTAGCAAAATTAGAAAATGAAACATATCATTTAGCAGGTGAAGAGTTTAACTTAAGTTCACCCAAACAATTGGGTGAGATTTTGTTTGGCAAGTTGGGTTTGCCTGTGATTAAAAAAACAGCCAAGGGGCAGCCGTCAACGAATGAGGAAGTTTTACAGGAATTAGCACTAGACTTTCCTTTGCCTAAATTAATCATTGAATATCGTGAATTGTCCAAATTAAAATCCACTTATACAGATGCACTAGTTGCTGAGGTGAACCCTGAAACGGGTCGAATACATACATCATTTAATCAAGCATTAACATCAACTGGGCGTTTGTCTTCATCTAAACCGAATCTTCAGAATATTCCTGTTCGAACAGAAGAAGGTAGAAAAATTCGTCAGGCTTTCATCACTAAAAATGGTTATAAGATGATCTCTGCAGACTATTCGCAAATTGAATTGCGTTTGATGGCTCATTTTTCAGGAGATGAAACATTAATTGCAGCATTTAAAAATAACTTGGATATTCATAAGGCAACAGCATCCGAGGTATTTCATACACCATTAGAAGAAGTTACGGGTGAATTACGACGTTCTGCTAAGGCCATTAACTTTGGTTTGATTTATGGTATGGGCGCTTTTGGTTTAGCAAAACAGCTCGGCATTTCTCGTACACAAGCACAAGATTATATTCAGCGTTATTTCAGCCGCTATCCGAGTATTTTACAGTTTATGGAAGATGCTAAAGAGAAAGCTCGCCAATTCGGATATGTGGAAACATTATTGGGGCGTCGTTTGCCATTACCAGATATTAATAGTAGTAATGGAATGATGAAAGCGGGTGCTGAACGCGTTGCTGTGAATGCACCACTGCAAGGAACGGCAGCAGATATTATTAAATTAGCCATGATTGAAGTGGATAAGCAGCTAGCAAAATCAAATTTTGATGCAAAAATGTTATTACAAGTGCATGATGAGTTGGTATTGGAAGTTGCTGAAGAAGATGCAGAAGCAGTTGCTGAGCTTTTGAGACATGCGATGGAGCAAGTCATTGAGTTAAAAGTGCCATTAAAAGTGGATGTTGCAATTGGTAATAATTGGGATGAAGTACATTAATAAAATTGAAGGGGTAGAATAATGAAAAAAGTCATTTTGAAAACTATTTTAACGGGATTAATTATTTCTTTGCCAGTGTTTGTTCAAGCAAAAGCTGATGCAATGCAGGCATGTTACGCTGCGACTACTAATATGAAAACAGGTGCAGCAGAAGCAATGGAAGAGTGTTTGAATATGAAGCTTGAGCAATCAACAACATTATTAAACACTTCATATGGTCAGGTAAGAGATAAGTTGGAAGGCATTGATACTATAGATAATACAGATGCAATCGCAGCTTTGGATGAATCTCAAACTGCATTTATGGGTTTTAGAGAGCATCAATGTAAATATATATCTTTGCTTGAACAAGAGGATAAGAATTCCAACAATGCTTTTCTCTCATGTAAGATTCAGATGAATGATTGGCGCGTGGATCAATTATCAAAACAATAAATTAAAGGTTAAGTTGTTAATATGAAAATCATTACATGGAATGTTAATTCCGTTAATGTGCGCCAAGCGCATTTAGAAGATTTATTGAAGGATGTTAAACCTGCAGTCGTTGGGCTGCAGGAATTAAAATGTGAAACACATATGTTTCCTGTCGATGCATTATCTGCGCTTGGTTATTATTCTGTCGCAAGTGGACAAAAAGCATACAATGGCGTTGCGTTAATCAGCCAGGTTGAGCCACAAGATGTTGAAATTCAGTTACCTAATTTTGATGATGATCAACAGCGATTGATCGCTGCAACGATTGGTGATTATCGCATCATCAATGTTTATGTGCCAAATGGACAAGAAGTTGGTTCTGAAAAATATGAGTACAAGCTTCGATGGTTGGCGGCGTTTCATCAATATCTAAAAGAAGCTTTAGAAAAATACGAGAATGTTGTTGTGATGGGCGATTTTAATATCGTACCAAAAGATGAAGATGTTTATGCGCCGGAGTTATGGCAGGGTAAAATTTTATGCTCAGATCAAGAACGCGCAGCATTTGATGGAATATTAGCGCTAGGTTATGTGGATGCATTACGTGTTTTTGCAACACAAGATCCTATGTTTACTTGGTGGGACTATAGACAAGGGCAGTTTGAAAAAGATGAAGGAATGAGAATTGATCATTTTTTATTGTCTAAAAATGTATCATCTCGCTTGATGACAACAGAGGTTTTAAGAAGTGTTCGAGCGAAAGATCGGCCTTCTGATCACGCACCTGTCGCTATTTACTTAAAAGATTAAATCAATTATTGTATGAACTATTTATCATATATAAACGCTTAAAATGTATCAAAGGGGAATCAAATGTTTACGGGAAGTATAGTTGCGATTGTTACACCAATGTATCCGGATGGTCGTGTTGATTATGGAGCATTAGAGAAGCTCGTAGAATTTCATGTGATCAATAAGACTGACGCGATTGTAGCAGTGGGTACAACTGGTGAATCAGCAACACTTGATTATGAAGAACACCGTCAAGTAATCCGTAAAGTAGTTGAGTTTGCAGATGGCCGCTTGCCTGTGATTGCAGGAACAGGATCGAACTCTACACTAGAAGCATTAAAATTAACCCATTGGGCCGCTGAAGATGGTGCGCAAGCGTGTTTATTAGTTGCTCCTTATTATAATAAGCCTTCACAAGAAGGTTTATATCAGCACTTTAAACTAATTGCTGAATCTGTGAATATTCCACAAATTTTATATAACGTTCCTGGCCGCACAGGCGTTGATTTATTGCCTGAAACTGTTGAGCGTTTATCGCATTTAGAAAATATTGTAGCGATCAAAGAAGCTTCTACTTTAGAGCGTATCGATACATTGATTGATAAAGTTGGTGAAAAAATTGCAGTCTTAACAGGCGAAGATGGCGAAGCTTGTGAAGCTATTTTACGCGGTGCAAAAGGCGTCATCTCTGTAACAGCTAACGTAGCACCTTTGCAAATGCACAAAATTACTCGCGCAGCAATGGCGGGAGATCGTGAAAAAGCTGAAGCATTGAATGATGAAATTAAAGATTTACATCGTTTGTTATTCATCGAATCCAACCCAGTACCTGCTAAATGGATTTTAAAAGAAATGGGTAAAATTCAAGGCGGTATTCGTTTACCACTGCTCAGCTTAGATAAGCAATATCATTTAACAATGCAAGACTTGATCTCGAAATTACCGAAAGCATAATTTATTGGTATAATATTGCACGATTTTATGAGATTAATATGTTTATTTAAAACTATTCGGAAATTTATATGAAATATAACAAAGCATTAATGGGTGGTATAGCTTGCTT
>CANRJX010000166.1 GCA_947631095.1 uncultured Wohlfahrtiimonas sp. | reverse complement strand
TGCTAGAGTTGCACCATTTTTGATGTTTGGTTCAATTTCATTTGAGTAAACTTCTGGTTGATTTTCATCTGGTAATAAGATCATTACAACATCAGCTTGTTTGGTTGCTTCAGCAACTTCAAACACTTGATGGCCAGCGTTTACTGCTTTAGACCAAGATGCACCGTTTTTACGTAGGCCGACGATTACATTAACACCAGAATCTTTTAAGTTTTGTGCATGAGCATGACCTTGTGAGCCGTAGCCGATGATTGCAACTGTTTTATTCTTAAGTAATGATAAATCTGCATCTTTGTCGTAAAAAATATTCATATTAATTCCTTTAAAACTTTTATTTAAATGTTGAGTTAGTAATAATCATTGATTAATTGATTGTCAAGCCTTTTGCACCACGTACCAATCCAAGTGCACCTGATCGTACAATTTCTATAATTCCTAAAGGCTCTACTGCCGCTAAGAATGCATTGATTTTGTCAGATGTTCCAGTCATTTCTATGGTATAGCTTTGTTCGGTAACATCTAATAGACGACCTCTGAACATATCATTCAAACGGTACAATTCTGCGCGCGATGTTTCAGACTCTGCTTTCACTTTAATTAACATAATTTCGCGTTCAATGTGCGAACCATCTGTTAGATCTACTAACTTTATAACATCAATTAATTTGTTGAGTTGTTTAACTATTTGTTCAATCACTGCTGCATTAGCAAAAGTTACTAATGTTAAGCGGGAGATTGAACCATCTTCGGTAGGTGCCACGGATAAGCTTTCAATGTTATAACCGCGTGCTGAGAATAAGTTAACAACACGAGATAAAGCACCGGCTTCATTTTCCATTAAAATGGAGATAATGTGGCGAACAGGTTGTTGAAGTGTACTCATTATAGTCTCCTTATACTTGGCTAAGACCGCCAACAGATGTATTTTCCATTTTATCTCTACCGCGTAAAATCATCTCATGATGACCTTTACCCGCAGGAATCATTGGAAAGACATTCGCATCAGGATCAATAATGATGTCTAAAAATATTGTCTTATCTTTTTGCTTAAAGGCTTCGATAAGTGCGGGTTCTAGATCTTTTGGATCTCTAATTTGAATCCCGTCATGCCCGTAGGCTTTGGCTAAACCAATAAAATCTGGCAATGATTCGAAATAGCTCATGCAATAGCGTTTTTTGAAGAAAAACTCTTGCCATTGACGTACCATTCCAAGGTAACCATTGTTTAAGTTTAAAATTTTAACAGGTGTTGAATATTGCAACATTGTTGAAAGTTCTTGAAGCATCATTTGAATGCTTCCATCACCTGTAACACATGCAACATCTTTATCAGGCGCTCCTAATTTTGCTCCCATTGCAGCTGGTAAACCGAACCCCATAGTACCTAAGCCGCCTGAATTGATCCACTGTCTTGGATTATCAAATTTATAGTATTGTGCTGCCCACATTTGATGTTGTCCAACATCCGATGTAACAATTGCTTGCCCTTTTGTAACTTTATATAAAGTTTCAATGACAAATTCTGGCTGGATAATGGCAGGTGTGTTGATGTAACCGAGTGAATCCATTTTTCGCCAATCTTCGATGATATTCCACCATTTGGCCAATGAATCTGGGTTGATCTGTTTTTCACCTTCTTTAACCAATTGTAAAAATTCTTGTAAGATTGGCTTAACTTGACCCACTAATGGAATGTCCGCCGCAATATTTTTGCCAATTGAAGAAGGGTCTACGTCAACATGAATAATTTTTGCATGTGGGCAGAATTGTTCTAAGACGCCAGTAATACGGTCATCAAAACGTGCACCAATTGCAAATAATACATCACACTCATGCATTGCCATATTTGCTTCATAAGTACCATGCATGCCAAGCATTCCTACAAATTGCTTATCTGATGCAGGATATGCGCCTAAACCCATTAATGTATTAGTGATAGGAACATTGAGCGCTTTGACTAATTCTGTTAATTCATCACAAGCATCACCTAAGATTACACCACCACCGGTATAAACCATTGGACGTTTCGCCCCCATGAATAGATTATATGCTTTACGAATTTGGCCAGAGTGACCTTTAACAATTGGATTATAAGAACGAAGTGCTATTTTTTTAGGATAGCTAAATTTTGTTAGCGCAACTTGTACGTCTTTTGGCACATCAATAACAACAGGGCCAGGGCGGCC
The DNA here is from genome assembly GCA_947631095.1 of uncultured Wohlfahrtiimonas sp. Taxonomy (GTDB): domain Bacteria; phylum Pseudomonadota; class Gammaproteobacteria; order Cardiobacteriales; family Wohlfahrtiimonadaceae; genus Wohlfahrtiimonas. The sequence goes on along the minus strand of CANRJX010000166.1, from coordinate 1,789 downwards.
AGTTGTTGCAATGTGAAATGCTTTTTTAATTGTATACGCAAGGTCTTCAACATCTTTTACAAGGAAGTTGTGCTTTACGCAAGGACGTGTAATACCAATAGTATCCACTTCTTGGAAGGCATCATTTCCGATTAAGCTTGTTGCAACTTGTCCTGAAAAAACAACCATAGGAATTGAATCCATATAAGCTGTTGCTATACCCGTGACGGCATTTGTTAAACCAGGTCCTGAGGTTAGTAGTACAACGCCTGGCTTTCCAGTGACACGCGCATATCCATCAGCAGCATGAGCTGCAGCTTGTTCATGACGAACGAGGACATGTTTTATCTCATCTTGTAGATAGATAGTGTCGTATAAAGGAAGAACAGCTCCGCCTGGATAGCCAAAGATGTATTCTACATTCTCCTCAATGAGGGACTTGATTATGATTTCTGCACCTGAAGATTTCACGATTAACCTCTGCTTTGCATATTGTATCGTTTTAATAAAATTCTCTATGAATCAAAAGACTCAATTCTTAACAATGTTGTTTTACCAGTTACCTTTGTGAGGGCTTCTATTTGACTAATTGAATCAAGAATCGATTTTTCTTTTGTTTCATGAGTGGTCATTATGATATTAGCTAGGTTGTCATCAACAGATTTTGTCTGGATCATCAACTCGATGCTAATATCATGATGAGCTAAGATATGGGTAATATCAGAAAGCACACCAGGTTGGTCCACTGCTTTTATTCTTAGGTAATAAGCAGTATGAATCTCTGCTTGTGGCAGGATTGGCGCGTTGGATAGCGCTTGGTTTTGGAATGCTAGATAAGGAACATAACGCTCTTTATTTGCATCTATCATTCTAGAAATATCAGCCAAGTCTGATAAAACAGAAGAAGCTGTTGGATTACCACCTGCACCCGCACCATAGCTAAGTACCGGGCCAACAGCATTGCCTTTAATTAATACCGCATTCATTACGCCATTAACATTAGACAATAATTCTTTTTTAGAGATTAATGTGGGATGAACGCGAATTTCGATGCCTTCATCAAGATTTTTTGCAATTCCTAAATGTTTAATTGTATAGCCTAGTTGATCTGCATATTGAATATCTTCAGATTCTAATGATGAGATTCCTTCTATGAATACTTTGTCAAACTGTAATGGAATGCCAAAAGCAATTGAAGCTAAAATTGTAAGCTTATGTGCAGCATCAATGCCTTCAACATCGAAAGTAGGATCAGCTTCTGCATAGCCTAATGCTTGTGCATCTTTTAAAGCATCAGCAAAACTGCGGCCTTTTTCTTTCATTTCAGTTAGGATGTAGTTGCCTGTGCCATTAATGATGCCAGCTAAAGCTTCGATTTTGTTCCCGATTAAGCTTTCACGCAAGCTTTTGATAATCGGAATACCACCAGCAACCGAAGCTTCAAACATCAACATTAAGCCTTTTTCAGAAGCTTTTTTGAAGAGTTCATTGCCATGAGTTGCGATCAATGCTTTGTTAGCAGTGATGACATGTTTATCTTGTTCTAAAGCAGTTTGAATATAAGTTAGGCTTGGTTCAATGCCTCCCATTAATTCAACAACCACATCGATGTCAGGATTCATTAATATTTCATTAACATCTGTTGTGAGTGGGAGATTGTCTGGATTTGAACGATCTAAAGAACGAACAAAAATTTTACTAATTGAAAAATTACAACCTGTACGGCGACTAATTTCTTCGTGATTCTTCTTGATTAAATCAGCAACACCTGTTGCAACTGTACCAAACCCTAAAATACCAATATTCAAAC
>CANRJX010000165.1 GCA_947631095.1 uncultured Wohlfahrtiimonas sp. | reverse complement strand
TACATCACACAATTCATTTAAATAAGCGCCGAGCTTTGATTGTTGATGAAATTCACGTGCAAGCATCCCATCAATGGCATTTAATGCCATACGTATAAACATCCAAATGGGCATAAGCCATAAAATAGCAGTATTGGGTAATGCCGCGATAATGATTGCAGCAATTAGAATAGAGCCTAAGCAAGCTGCAACGGTTACTTGGTTTGCAGTAATTTTTGCAGCGTATAGTTTCTTAACAGTGGGTCTTAAAAGAGATTGGAATGCTGGTTTTAATTGATAAATTGAGATCATTTTTTACCTTATTGTTATTAATATTAGTGAGATAGATATTACTTTAAAAAATCTGAAAGTGAATTTTAAATAATATTAATCTATGTTTTATTAAAAGTAAACGGTGTTTAATTTTAAAAATAAAATATATAATTCGTTTTTTAGTGATATTTATTTGAGTTGTATGGATGGCTTATGGCTATAATCACGCAATAAATATGAAATAATTTAGAAACATAATAAGGGCAAAGATAATGGATAATTTTCCACAAAACAGCTTGATCATGGTGAGTGTTTTACTTGCCATATTAATTGCATCAAGTTTTATTGTTTGGCGAAAGAGTCAACGAGATTTAGCTAAAGATCATACCGAGTTAGTACAACGTACTAAATCTTGGTGGTGGATGGTTGGTTTGATTTTATGTGCATTTTATTTAGGGCAAAAAGCAACGACCATCTTTTTTGCATTCATTAGCTTTTTAGCCTTAAAAGAGTTCTTTTCAATAGTTCCGATTCGCATGGTGGATCGTCGATTAATTTTTTGGGCATATTTGTCCATACCAATTCAATATTACTTTGCTTATATCCAATGGTATGGAATGTTTATCATCACAATTCCTGTGTATATGTTTTTATTGTTGCCATTTAGGGCAGTATTAATCGGTGAAACACAAGGGTTTATTAAAGCAAATGCAACCATTCAATGGAGTTTAATGCTTTGTGTATTTGGTTTTAGTCATATCGCTTATTTGGCTAATATTCCCTTAGTTAACCCAAATGCTGGTTTTACTGGGCTATTGTTTTATATTATTTTTGTGACGCAGTTTAATGATGTCAGCCAATATGTTTCAGGAAAGTTATTTGGTCAACATAAAATTATCCCTAAAGTAAGTCCAAATAAAACATGGGAAGGCTTCATTGGTGGATTAATTATTACCACGATTATTTCAATGATTTTAGCCCCATTTTTAACCATTTTAACTTGGCAGCAGGGATTGTTTGCAGGCATATTAATTGCATGTTCAGGATTTATTGGTGATGTGGTTTTATCATCAGTCAAACGAGATTTAGGCATTAAAGACAGTGGATCATTAATTCCTGGTCACGGCGGATTGCTTGATCGAATTGATAGTTTGATGTATTCAATTCCACTCTTTTTCCACTATTTTTATTATGTGACTAGGTAATTGTTAATGAAAAGAATAATTAAAATACTATTTTTTGCAATTATCGTTAAACCATTGGTATTGATCGGCTTGGGCTTAAATATCGTGAATCGTAAAAATTTACCGATGAACGGCCCAGCAATTTTAGCGGCGAATCATACAAGTCATTTGGATACGTTGGTATTAATGAGTTTATATCCATTAAAAGAACTGCATCGCGTTCGTCCTGTAGCTGCTGCTGACTATTTTTGTAAAAATCGTTGGATCAATTGGTTTGCAACTTATTGCATTGATATTATTCCAATTTCACGCAATGAAATAAAATCACCGAGTGAACTATTTTCAGGATGTTATGCATCGTTAGATAACAGTGATATTGTTATTTTATATCCGGAAGGTACGCGTTCAACAACAGAAGATCGTGCATTTAAATTAAAACGAGGCATTCATTATTTAGCTTCTCAGTATGATGATGTACCTGTTTATCCAATTATTTTACGTGGATTGGGCAAAGCCTTACCTAAAGGTGAGGCATTATTTGTACCGTTTAATTGTGATGTTGTGGTGGGTGATCCATTAAATTATGATGAAAACTCTAAAAAATATTTAGAAGAATTAGAAAACAGTTATCTACAGCTATTACAAAAGTGCATTACTAAATAATAATTTTAATAAGGAAAAATAAAATGAAAATTCATGATAGATGTGTATCAAGAGCAGTTTGTATTGTATTGGCTTTGTTTCCTGCACTATGGGGATTATTTAGCTTATTGAACAATGTTTCAGGTTTTTCATCCACAGCGATATATGCAGTGAAGCCCATGTTAGCCATGGAAGGGAATTATGGTGGCGATGCATTTACATGGCGAGCCATTACATTTTCATCTGCACCAACATTAGGATTAATTTTTATTACAACATGCGAAGCAATCGCTGGATTTTTAGCAACATTTGGCATCATTAAAATGCTGAAAAACTTTAAAGGTTCATATGATGATTTTAACCAAGGTAAATTATTTGTCATTTTGGGTGCATTAATGGCGACATTTATTTGGGGAATTGTATTTATGGTCATTGCAGGAGATTGGTTTATGTCTTGGCAAGTGAGTAATAATCCCTTGATGACGCAAATTGGCGGTGCAATTTATGCAATTCCTAATTTATTTGTTCTCGCAATTTTAATGAATTATAAAGAACATGCTTAAGTTAACATCAATCTGATCACTCTTAGAAACTGAAACATTAAAAAAGCTGCTAAAAAATAGCAGCTTTTTTTATCATCAATTTTCAAAGTTATGCGCTGTATGCGTTTTCAGCTTGGCGCTTTTTTGTAAAGTAATTGAAATAAATAATGATTAAAGTTGTGGTTGAAATCGCTGCAGGTAAAGCCAAAATTACAAAGATTTGCTCTAAGCTCATTTCTCTTCTAATTAATTCAGCCACTAAATAAGAACCAGCAATACCACCAAAGCGACCCACGCCCAACATCCAAGAAACACCTGTACTTCTTCCTGCTGTAGGATAAAAGCTTGCAGCAAATGAAGGTAGTGAAGACTGTGCTGTGTTCATTACGATACCTGCAACAATCGTAACAACCACTAATGCAGCGGTGCCAATATTCACTGAGTAGCCAATGATGCCGACAGTTAAGAATGTTAAAAATGAGAAGAAGGCAATTAATAAGCTCGGATTATATCTATCCATTAACCAGCCATTGGCAATCGCACCTAAACCACCCAAAGCAAATAAACCTGTCACGATTGCGGCCAAAGAACCACTAATATTTGCAGCTGTGAATAATGTTGGCATCCAATTTGATACACCATAGAAAATCACTAATCCCATGAAATAAGTGATCCAGAGCATTACAGAGCCTAATACCAATTTTTTAGATAAAATCACTTTTACGCCACTAGATTTTGTCGCAACTGCATTATTTTCAGAAAGATAAAAACTACTGAAATTTTGTGCAGATTTTGAAATTTTAGTTAATACAGCTTTAATTTTTTCTTGTGAAGCACCTTTATTGATGGAGTAACGAGCAGATTCAGGCACAAAAAATAAGATAAAAATAGCCAATATGATAGGAATGATACCACCTAAAAATAAAACTGATTGCCAGCCAAATTCAGGAATGATCCAAGCGGCTAAAAAACCACCAGATGCAGCACCCACAGGAAAGCCACAGAACATCGTATTGACTAAAAAGAATTTGCGTTTAGTTGGGCAATACTCTGTTAATAGGGTTACTGCATTTGGCATTGCAGCACCTAAGCCAATACCTGTCACAAAACGTAAAATTTCAATATGAGTGAGATTTTGGCTGTAAGCAGAGATTAATGTACCAATTCCAAAGACTAATACGGAGATGACTAACATGATTTTACGGCCCAGTCTATCTGCCAATGGACCAAATCCAATTGCACCGATTGCGATACCAAATAGTCCTGCACTCATCGCCATAGCAAGGTCTGGTTTTTGTATTCCCCACTCGTTAATTAGGCTTGGTGCAATGTAGCCAATGGCTACAGTATCATAACCAT
>CANRJX010000164.1 GCA_947631095.1 uncultured Wohlfahrtiimonas sp. | reverse complement strand
CAGCTCAAAGTTGGCTATAACCGTGTGCATGGTTATTACATAGAAGTGCCAACACAATTTGCTGATCAAATGCCGACTGAATATGTGCGTCGTCAAACCTTAAAAGGTGTTGAGCGTTACATCACCCCAGATTTAAAACAGTTTGAAAATAAAATCTTACATGCCCAAGAAAATGCTTTAGCACTCGAAAAACAATTATGGGATCAACTGCTCGATAAACTGGCACCATATGCAACGTCACTTCGATTATTGAGTGATGCCATTGCACATATAGATATTTATACAAATTTTTGCACACTTAAAAATTCTTTAAATTGGAGTCGCCCACAATTTCGCTCAGAAATTGGAATCGAAATTACTAATGGTCGCCATCCTATAGTGGAATCAACCATTTCTCATCCATTCATTGCAAATGATACTTCTCTATCACCCTGCGCACGAATGCAAATTGTAACGGGGCCCAATATGGGTGGTAAATCGACCTATATGCGTCAAACAGCATTAATAACACTACTTGCATACATTGGCTCATTTGTTCCCGCTGATTCTGCCGTTTTAGGTCCTATTGATAGAATATTTACACGCATTGGCGCACAAGATGACCTATCCTCTGGGCAGTCAACATTCATGGTTGAAATGCTAGAAACGGCAACAATTTTACATTATGCCACTCCAAAAAGTTTGGTTTTAATGGATGAAGTTGGTCGTGGAACATCGACATTGGATGGACTATCCTTAGCATGGAGTGCAGCAGTCTATTTAACAACTCAGCTACAAGCATTAACCATTTTCGCAACCCATTATTTTGAGATGACAGAGTTAGAAAATTTATACCCTGAAATTGTCAATCTTCATTTAGATGCTGTAGAACATAAAGATCAAATTATCTTTATGCATTCTGTCAAAAAAGGTGCTGCTTCGAAAAGCTATGGTTTACAAGTAGCTGCATTGGCAGGAATTCCTCATCAAGTCGTCGATATGGCAAAACAAAAATTACATGAGCTTGAAAATTCATTTGCAATTGCCACATCACAAAAAAACAAGAACATTCCACAAGTTCAAACTGAATTACTGCTGTTTGAAGAGCCGAGGCACCCTGTGATCGATCAACTAGAAAGCATTAATGTTGATCAGCTCACGCCTCGCGAAGCACTTAATCTTCTGTATGAGTTAAAAGACAAGTTATAAATTGACACTGTTATGGAGCACATCATGTTAAATCACAATGTATTACTAGGTATTGCAGCCATTCAAGATGAAATGATTGCCATTCGCCATCAACTTCACAGTCATCCAGAGCTGGCTTATGAAGAAGTAAAAACTAGCGAATTGGTTGCGAACTTACTCACAAAATGGGGATATGAAGTTACTCGTGGTATTGGCATTACGGGCGTTGTAGGACAGTTAAAAAATGGGAATGGTCCTAGCATTGGTTTTCGTGCAGACATGGATGCTTTGCCGATTGATGAAAAAACAGATTTACCTTATAAAAGCACCATCCCTGGAAAAATGCATGCTTGTGGTCATGATGGGCACACAGCGACACTATTAACAACAGCACGCTACCTAGCAGAAAATCGCAACTTTAAAGGTACTGTTAATGTCATCTTTCAACCTGCAGAAGAAGGTTATGCGGGTGCAAAGAAAATGATGGATGATGGTTTGTTTGAAAAATTTCCATGTGATGCCGTTTTTGGATTCCACAATATGCCTGGCTATGAAACAGCTCATTTTGGTTTTTGTGCAGGCCCTGCAATGGCATCAGCAGACACCGTCAATATTACCGTGAAGGGGAAAGGTGGACACGGCGCGCTTCCACATATGAGCGTTGACCCAATTGTTGTTGCCTCTTCAATCGTCATGGCGTTGCAATCTATTGTTGCTCGTAATGTGAATCCTTTAGAAACCGCAATTATTACTGTCGGAATCATCAAATCAGGCATAGCCCATAATATTATTCCTGATGAAGCACATATGACATTAACTGTTCGTACATTAAATTCAGAAGTACAAGACTTGGTTGAAAAACGCATTATAGAAACAGCAGAATTTCAAGCAAAAAGCTATGGTGCAAGCGCTGAAGTTGAATACATTAGAACATATCCTGTACTCAACAATTCAGCGGCCGAGACTGAATTTGCTGAAGAAGTGGCAAAAAAATTCTTAGGCGATGAATACATTATTAAAAACATACCACCGATGACAGCAAGTGAAGACTTTGCCTTTATGCTCCAACAATGCAAAGGCAGCTATATTTTTGTTGGCAATGGCATAAACAGTGCCAATGGCTGTTCTTTACATAATCCTGCTTATGATTTTAATGATGAAATTTTACCCGTTGTTGCATCATACTGGGTGAAATTAACGGAAGCTTATCTGAAAGCTTAATATCCGATAATTTTCGACTCGCAGGATGACATTTTTATGATATTGTATTGAGGCTGTTCAGTGGTTTGAGCAGCTTTCAAATGTGGGGTCATAAATAATGTTAGAAAATACAACAACTTCACCAATTTTATTGTATGGCACAAGTGATTGCCATTTATGTGAAGAAGCGATGGAAATACTTAAAAAAAATCATATTCCTTATGAGTTTATCGACATCGCTCATGACAATAATTTAGTCGAGCAACTTGGTTGGTTCATACCTGTGATAAAAGTAGAGGATGAAATGATCAAAAGCCCAATTGAGTGGGAATCTGTATTGCCTCGACTCAAAAAAAGTTTGAACATTTAGTCACTGTTTTTGTAGATAAATCAATCATCAGCTCGTCTTGCAATGTACCGCCTGACACAGTCGGATCATAAGAGACGAGCTTTAATCTCTTAAATGACAGTGCAATATTTTCCTGAATTGGAAAGCCTTGCAATGCTTTAACAATTAGATTAGTTGGCCATTCATTATTATAAAGACCAACGGTTACATGCGGGAAATAACCATAGTTTTCTGCAAAGTGATCATTTTTTGACAATGCATCATGCAAAACTTGCAAAGCGCCGTTTACATCTAAAACTTCAAATCCTGGCGCAATTGCGTAACTAATTAAGATGTTTTTTATCTCAGCTTCAATAGATGATAATGAAAAGTCCAATATTCGCTCTATATCTTGCTCGACCATATCAGGACTATAATCATCAATTTCATTTTTTTCAGGCATTAAAAATCCACATGGGGAAATTGTGATGTGTGGTTTACGTAGATAATCGTCAATCAAATATTGTGATAAATGGTGCTGAGCCCAATTATATCTGATTAAAAACTCATGATGATTTGGTTCAACCACCCACACAGCATATTTAGGACGATTTTTATGCCATTCATAAAAATCATCCTTCAAAGGTCCAAACGTTTTGGTGAATTTTAATAATTCGGAATACATGATTTTTATTCACTTATTCTAAATGTAAACGTTTTGCTTCCCATTTACGTGACTTCCAACGCCAAGCATTGACCAAACCACGTACCCATTCATCACATAAAAAACCAATCCAAATGCCAACCAAGCCCATTTCTAAGACAAAACCAAAATAATAACCGACCGGAATCGCCAAGCCCCACATAAAAATTAGTGCAGTATAGAAAGGAAATCTAGCATCCCCTGTTGCCCTTAACGCGTTCACCATTACTATATTTTGTGTGCGCCCAGGCTCTAACAGGATTGTGAGCAAAAATATTGGCAGTAAGATTTCTTTTATGGCTTTATCTTCTGTAAAGCTATCTAAAATCAGATAACGCATAAAATAAAAAATAACCACAACAATAAAAGTTACGATCATCCCTGTTCTTAAACTTTTAAATGCACGCTTATAAGCATCATCAAAGCGTGATGCGCCCACTAAATGCCCAACCAAGATCTCATTACCAATACCAATTGATAATGCAAACAGCATTAACATATAAGAAAGTTGTAAATAAATATTATGCGCGGCCAATGCATCTTCGCCCATCTTCCCGACAAAAGCCAACATCACCAGCATTTGCATCGTCCAAGA
>CANRJX010000163.1 GCA_947631095.1 uncultured Wohlfahrtiimonas sp. | reverse complement strand
GCGGTATAAAATGGACATTAAAAAATTAACAGTTTTAGCTAAAGAAGCAATGGATAAGGCTTATGTTCCTTATTCTAAATTTAAAGTGGGTGCTGTATTAATCACAGAAGATGATGAGGTAATCTTAGGCTGTAATATTGAAAATGCTTCTTATGGTTTGACAAATTGTGCTGAACGAACGGCGATATTTAAAGCCGTTTCTGAAGGTAAAAAGAAGTTTAAATTGCTCACAGTAATTGGTGATACTGATGGACCAATTGCGCCTTGTGGGGCATGTCGCCAAGTGATTAGTGAGTTTTGTAGTAAAGATATGCCTGTGATTCTAACGAATCTAAAAGGTGATATTTTAGAAACGAGTGTGGGTGAGCTTTTACCGTGGTCATTTTCACCTTCTGATTTAGATTAATAACCATAATGATAATGAAGCGAGATAAAAAATAGATTGTAGAGCCAAATAAATGAGTTGTAGTTTTAATAAATTAATGGCTCCTAAGGCTCTACTTTCTAAGCTTCTGATGGTGTTATGTTGAATGATCCCATATTTTCTTAAAACGCTATCAAATGATTGCAGCTTCTCTTCGGAAGCTGTTTCTTTTTGTAAAATTTGAAAAAAATCATAGTCCAAAGATGCACGTAAAGCATAATAACTCTGAGTCATGACGAGAATAAAAGCAATCATAATAATTATGATGACTAATGTGATTGAACCTAAATATGCGTGAGTCATTGCCGTGATCATAAATATCACCCAAGATACAATGTTGAGTGTTTTGCTTTGATTTAATAAAGCGATTAAGACGGATAGTTCCATTTAACACTTCCTTAATATATTCATTTGTTTTTCGCTGATCACACTATTTGGTCGCGCTTTTCTTAATAACACCATTGCATCATCTAAGCTATATTTTTGGTGAATGATTAAATATGCCAAAATGCTTGTGGCACTTCTAGAATAGCCCAAGGCACAAAACACTAACGTTTGACCATTCATTAATGCGTGCTGGATGATGTCTGCGGACTGTTGACATTCTGTTAAAGATAAAGGTGTCATGTCCAATAAAAAATTTGGGTAGTAATGACGAATATGATGGCTATTGAAAGGAATTTCAGCACAGCAATCTACAATACTGTCAAAAGATTGGATTTTGCTTACAAGATTAGGGATAGAGCCAATGTATAAATTTGGCAGTATTTCATCATAAGGATTAATTTTTCTCGTCCATAGATATGAATTAATGCGAGCAATGAAGATATAAGGTAAAAATAAAATCCATTGGCTGAGTGCATATTGACCATTTGGCTGTTTAGGAAAACCATATTTACCAAATATCCCATAGTTCAATGCGACAATTAATAATGAAAAAGCTGGGTAAAGTAGCCAGAGCCAAATGCTTTGAAAAGCTAGAGCAATGAAGCATAAAGCCAGTGCAGAGATGAAGTAAATAGAAAACCAACGCCAGTTTTTTGCAAATTTTTTCACGGTTAGTGGTGATGATTGATGACTTGGAAAGCACCAAATTGCTAAAGCACCAGCTAAGATTCCACTCGGAATGTCTATAAAATGGTGCTGCCATGTTGTTAACACAGAAACACCGATTAAAATAGCCCATATATTAATGGGCCAATGCCATTTGCGAGAGAACCTTTCTGAATAAAAAGACCATAAAACAACTAATAATGCGATATGCAATGAAGGTGCTTGATTATAAGGATGGTCAAACTTCATCAATGAATCGAACCACCAACCAAAGAAACCGCCAACTTCTGGACGATTAAGAATATTAATTTGCTGTAGCGGAAAAGATAAAAAACCAATCACACAGATAATTTGTGTCGTTAAAAGCCTTTTACCTAGTGTATTTAGTTGCTGAAAATTGATGGCGAGTAAGATGGCTAAACCGTAGAATAGATTCTCAGTCCAATAGGGAATAATGGTCCAAGGGATTAGCGGGATGCTATGCTCCCACTGAAACATAATGTGCGGAATGATCTCAGTTTTGGCTCGCCAAATAGTGATGTAATTCGTCGCGTTATAAGTCGCATAAAAGAATATGGCAAGTGAGATGAGCCATATTCCTTTTTGTTGCCATAATGATTTAGAAGCCGTGTTCATTTCTCACCGCTATGGATACTGTAAAAATACCCCACTCATCGATCAGCATGGCTTGTTTAGTGAATCCTGCTTCTTCCACCAATTGATCCATTTCCAATTGTGTACGACGACGCATCACCCATTGTTGACCTTCACGATGGCTTGTTAATGCACGCGCAATATATTCTAATTGAGGATGCCATGGTTGATTGGTGTAAATGAGATAATTACCAGCTTCTAAACTATTTGCTAAACCTTTTAAGGAATCTTGCAATAAATGATTTTCGCCAAATAATTCATATAAGCCCGAAACAATGGCGATCGTTGGTTTAGGAGATAAATTAGACAACTCATCTTTACTAAAAGCATTACCTTGTTCAAATTGCGCAATATCAGTTAAGCCTTTTTGCTGAATCAGCAGTGAACCTTTTTCAACATTCAGTTCGCTATAATCACGCAATAAAATAGATGCAGGTTTTTGTGGTAATTGGTTTACAGTTTCTAAAATATAACGACCATGCCCCGCTGCAATATCAACGATTTGAACTTCTTTACCTTCATTTTGTTGTGTTTCGATCGCAAATTTTAAAATTTGTTCAAGATGAACCTTGCGTTGTCGAATGCCTCTCCAACCAATTGCTTGAAGATAATTAAAATCTAAGAAGCGACCAAAAGTCGTTAATCCTGAAGCTTGATTTCTATATACATAATCCAAAGTGCTCCCAGAATCAAAGCCTGTATCAATGCCTAGTTTGATCCCTTCTGAGATTTTTGAAGCATGATTCAATCCTTTTTTGGTGATCCACCAATAGAATTGTTTAAATAAGTTTTTTTCAGGTTTGGCTAAAGCTCTAGATTCATCAGCGGTATAACCTTTTTGGTCAGCTGTAATGAGGTTGGGTGTTTCAATGGGATGATTGAATGCATTTTTAATAAAAGAACGTGCTTTAATCACGGCTTGATGACGGTCTTTTTCACCCAAAGTATCATGATAAAAGCCTTCTAAAATATGTATTTCTTTAGTTTTAGAACTCAAGTTTTTAAAGAAAACTTCTTGAGGTTTTCGTCTAACCACATAATCAGAGCCAGAAATTAACAATTGTGTTGGTACATGAATCGATGAAGCATCTGCGATGATTCTTTTTGAAGTATCAAAAAGATCCAATAATATTTTTGTCGAGATGGGGCGAGCAATTAATGGATCAGAGTTAAAAGAGTGCTGTCTTTCTTTATCATGAGTTAAAAAGCGAGATTTAACATAGCTATTCACAAAAAAATTGCCACGAATATTGTACATTAAGCGTAAGCCAGAGATTGCAAATGGTACATACAGTTTTACTCTAAATGCAGGAGATGCCAATACTAAAGCACGAATTTTTGGTACATAATCATGTACCCAAGTTGCTGCAATGACAGCACCAACGCTTTGAGCAATCACAGCGATATTTTCAGCTTGAATGTTATATGTTTTTTGTATGTGTTGAAAAAATGTTTCAGCATCATGCACGATCCAGCCGAAGTTAGGAGCGTCACCACGAGCGCCGGGTGATTCACCACAGCCGCGAGCATCCCATGCAAAAAATTCATAATCAGGTAAGTCTAACTCTTCTACAAGGTGGGCGATTCTGCCTGAATGCTCATGTCCTCTGTGGAAGAGAATAATTGCTTTTTTTTCTGACGTTGCTTCTAGTGCTGACCAATGTCTATAAAAAATTGATTCGCCATCATGGCTAGTGAAATGGCATATTTCTTCTGTTCTCATAGTTATATCCTTATATTTTTTGATTGGCTTCTTTGATGCCGTTACGGATTCTATTAAAAATTGTATAGACCAAAAGTATAGCAGTGATATATAAAACAATATTGATCCAGATTGAAGGAATTAAATTTAATGCAATAATTACGCTTAAAATTCCGAAAATAAATGCGCGATCACTTTTTCCCATCGGCCCATCATAACGGCGAGATGAGCCAATTAAAGGTGCCATTACACCTGCATATTCTGAAATGATGGATAAAAATATAATGAGTAATACTGCGTAATGATCAATACCACCGATGTAGATAAATGTTAAAAATAGCATGCTGTCAGCAA
>CANRJX010000162.1 GCA_947631095.1 uncultured Wohlfahrtiimonas sp. | reverse complement strand
CCACTAGTATCCAAAATCACTTTAGTGGATTGTTCACACAGTTGATTCAACATCTCTACATATGCATTGTCGGCGCAACCAATTGGCAATGAACCCGATAAAACAGCAAAATCATAATGACCATTTAAGCTCTGTAAAACGTTAGAAAAAGCAGTTGGATTAGAAGAGATTCCGGGTAAATTAATGTCTGTTGTATCTACACTATCAATGATTTTAATGTTCGTACGATTATGCCCATCTACATATATGAATTGATTTTCAATATTTTTATCAGAAAATAAAGCATCAAAAATTTGACGATTACCTGTTCCCATCAAGCCAGTTACAGCAATCGTATTTATTCCCCAATCCGCCAAGCAAGATGCAACATTAATGCCTTTTCCACCCGCAGTATAATGCACTGATGTGGCACGTTGAACTTGACCAATATTTAGTTTGTTGACCTTCACTGTTTGGTCAATCGCAGGATTCATCGTTACTGTTAGAATGCTCATGTGGTTTCTCCTACCAATGTGCGTACTTCAGTGGCACAATCCTTTAACAATGCTTCCTCAGCAATCCTTTTCATATTATCTAAAGAGTATTCGCGTATTTTTGCTTTTACTGCTGGAATATCACGTGGTGTCATGGATAATTCATTGACACCTAAGCCTATTAAAATAATTGCTCCAATAGGATCACCTGCCAAGCCACCGCAAACTGCAACAGGCTTATTATATTTTTGCGCACCTTCTACAACATTTTTAATCAAACGCAATACTGCAGGATGTAAGCTATCAGCATCTGATGCCAAATCAGGATTTTCACGGTCAATCGCCAATGTATATTGTGTTAAATCATTGGTGCCAATAGAGAAAAAATCTGCATATTCTGCAAATAAATCCGCCATCACTGCCGCTGCAGGCACTTCGATCATTACACCAATTGGTATAATCGGTGCTTGTAACAATGTTCTAATGCTTTCACAATAACTTTTCAACGTAACGATCTCTGCAATTGAAGTCACCATTGGGAACATAATCGAAACATTTTCCCCCTCTTTAGCGGCACGATATATGGCCTTTAACTGCGGCAACATGATGTCTAAGCGTCTTAACAATAATCGTGATCCACGAATGCCTAAAAAGGGATTATTTTCATGGGGTAATTTTAAATATTCCACATGCTTATCACCACCGATATCCAATGTCCTAATCACTAATGGCTTGCCATCTAAAACATTTAGCATATCTTTGTAAATAGTATATTGCTCGTCTTCACTGGGTGCAGAATGTCTCTCTAGGTATAGGAACTCTGTACGCATTAAACCCACACCTTCAGCACCTTGAGACAAGGCAGATTCAACTTGAGATGGTTTGTTGACATTAGAGACGATCATGATCGTGTGACCATCTATTGTCATCGCTGGCTCCTGACGCATGGCAGCTTCAGCCTCTGCCTTTTGCTGTTGTAATGTTATCCATTCTTGAGCAGAGACTAAATTTTTCTCTGATGGATTCACATAGATGATTCCAGCATCGCCATCAACCACCATGACACTCTCATCTTTTACATGCATAACAGATTCACCTGCAGCAACAATGGCTGGAATGCCTAATGTTCTGGCTAAAATTGCTGTGTGTGAAGTTGGACCTCCATAAATAGTTACCAAGCCTTTCACTTTATTCGCATCCAATAAAACAGCGTCGGATGGTGATAAATCTTCAGCCGTTAAAATCCATTCACCTTCTGGTAAGTCTGCCAATGAGTTTAATTTTAACGATGGATCAATAAAACCTAATACTCTATAACCCACATCACGAATATCTGCTGCGCGCTCTGCCAATAAATCATTGCCTGATTGCATAAAATTTAGGGCTTGATTTTCTACCGCCTGATACCAAGACCAAGCCACACCATGACCATCTACAATATATTGCGTTGCCATGTCTAATAGTGCTGGATCTTCTAACAGCGATAATTGTGCTCTAAAAATATCGGCCTCTACTGCACTTAATCTTAATGCTATATTTTCAATTAATGCTTGCAAGTGTTGCTTAGTTTTTTCTAAAGCATCCGCTAAAACCGTGCCCGCTTCTATTAAAGATATTGGTATATCTTGCACTTCTGGTAATTTGGCAGAGATAAAATATGATTTTCCAATGGAAAACCCAGAGCTTGCCGAAACTCCATGTAAAATAGCAGTGGCTATATTTTCTGCTGGCTCCCAACTTTTGACTCTACTCTTTTTGAATTTTTCATTTGCGCGTTCAGCATCATTCTTTTCTTTTAATGATAATGCTTCGATGCTTTTTCTAAATATTTGCAAGACAGCTTCTGAATCATCGGTTGAAATCGTAACTTTATCCCCCAGTTTCAAACCCAATTGCAAGAGCTCAATCATATTTTTAGCGTTAGCAATCTCTTGATTATGTCGAATCTGAATATCACCACCTAAACTTTGAGCACTTTCAGCCCAAGCGGAAGATGGACGTGAATGCAAACCCGATGGATAATCAACCGTCCAATCAAAAGCATACTTTTTATCATTTACACTAATATGTTCAGGGATTATTGCTTCTGTTGGAGCATCCAGTAAAGCTTCGATAATATCATTTGCATTTCTGGTTTGTGACAATTGCTCTGCAACTGCTTCATTTTGTAATAAGCGCGTTAAACGCTTTAAAATCATAATGTGACTATCAGTTTTGGCAGCAATCGCGATGATTAACTTTGCTTTTTGCCCGTTGAGCCAATCGATGCCTTCAGGTACTTGTAAAACAGCAATCGCCTCATGCTGAATCAAATCTTTGTCTTCTACTAAGCCGTGAGGAATGGCGATACCTAAACCCAAATATGTGTTAGATGCAGCTTCTCGCTTTTCCATACTTGTAATAAATTCTGGTGCAACCATACCAGCATCGACCAATAGCTGCCCTACAGTTTCAATTGCATCGGTTTTATTGGCAACCTTGCTATTTAATAAAATTAATTGCTCAGACAATGCAATTTTTGTCGCAGAATTTAACATATAATCTCCAGATAATATGAATTTAATTATTATTGTATTTAACGACTATCTAAGTTTTAAATTTTATTCTGAACCACTGGATTATTAGAATTTTTGCACCATTCACTCCATGATCCTGGATATAACGTTGTCGCCCCTAATCCTGCATAATACATTGAAAAAATATTATGGCATGCTGAAATGCCTGATCCACACTGATGTACTAATTTTTGTTGCTCATGACCTTTTAAAAACTCTATCCACTCTGATTTTAAAATTTCAGGTGATTTAAATGTACCATCTGAATTTAAATTTTGTTCAAATGGTCGATTAATCGCGGTGGGAATATGGCCCGCGACAGGATCCAAAGGTTCAACTTCACCACGATACCGCGCAGCCCCTCTAGCATCAATCACTTGTAGTTTTTGTTCTGCTTGTTGAATATCATGCAATATATCTTGAGATTCAACGGTACCAAACTCGCTCTCTTTTGCAACAAATGCCCCTATTATATTATTTTCTCGTGGTGCACCCTCTTCAAGCTTTCCAGCATTAGCCAACCATGCTTGAAAACCGCCTTCCAAAACCTGCACATTTTCATGACCTAACCAACGTAAAACCCACCATAAATGAATGGCAAACATGCCGTTTTTATCATCATAAATTACAATATCAGTCGTCGGATTAATGCCTAAATCTTGCATTAAGCCCTCTAGTTCCACTCGATTTTTTAAAGGGTGGCGCCCTGTTTCGGGGGTAATTTCTCTACATAAATCAAGACCTAAATCCACACGCAAAGCATTAGGAATTCGACTTTTTGCATAAGCTTCCTCACCATAATCTTCATTCATTAAGTCAAATCGAGAATCAATGATGAGCAAATCATACTGTTTGGCTATTTTTTCTTGTAATTCTTCAACAGAAATAAGTGGAGAAAATTTATTTTCGCTCATAATTAATCCTTTATTTACTGATAATGATTGATTCGCACAATTTCATATTCTATTAATCTAATATATATAGCAATTAATGTTGTCACAATACAATGAGAGCTAGATATATTCTGTATATTAGCTCATTTTCAAATCATAATTGTGAGGAAATTTATATTTTATATATTAAAGAATTTATTAATATTTATATAATTCAGAAAGCATATTTATACTAATAACCTAAATATCCAATACCAACATCTCTGTTTTTGCACGAGAGCAACAAGGTGTAAAT
>CANRJX010000161.1 GCA_947631095.1 uncultured Wohlfahrtiimonas sp. | reverse complement strand
TTCTCAACTACCCACATAAAGGCTTGAATATCAAGCATATCTTTTGGCTTTGCGCCTAATTTTATTAAATTATCATATAAATAATTAGATAAGCTTAAAGCATGCTGATAAGTATTAATATTTAATTCGGCGTCATATTGAAGATCAAATTCGCATATTTTTGCAATATGTTGTGTCACCGTTGGTTTAATAAAAGTATGTTTATTTGGGAAAAATATGAATAAGAAATAGGTCAATATTGTCCATTTAGCAGATTTCATCTCTTCCAAAACCTCAACAAACTCTACAAAGTTTTGATCAAATGATTCTTCCTCATCATACAAAAATGCATATAGCGCATCAGACAATTCAACTTGAAACCTTATATTTTCTAAATGATCGACAAGCTCCATTTTCTCAAATGGCGAAATCATACTAAAAGTATCTTTTTGTATGATTTTTTTAATAATTTTTGTAATTTCAAGATACTTAGAGTCTGCCAATAATGTAGAAAAAATCTCTTTACTCAAATATTTGTGTGCATATTTCGATATTTTCTCTTTTTCAACCACTTCTTTAGTTATGAAATCTTTATCTTGAAAGCCTTCTGGAAATTTCAATAAAAAATTATGCAGTAAAAGCGCAACACCTGAAATTTTTGAACTGTCTTTAAAAGCATCCAACAAAGTATTCTTCGCTTCTTCTCCTGTTACTTTCGTGGGTGAAATAAACTTTGTAGAAAGAATTTTCTCGCCAATGTGCTCAAAGAAAATCCGAACTTTATCATCATGCTGGTTTTCTAATACAACACCAATTCCCCAAATTTCTTGTTTTGGGTGCTTCACCTTATCGCCTTTTTTATATTCCATATTATTATCCTTATTTTTATAATAATTATATTTAAAATGAAGTTATCATTTATTTAATAAGATTAATAGGTAATTAATATTTTTTTTATGCCAAGGGTTCTAAGACCATAGAAGCCGCATCTATAAATGCATGCTCTATTGCTTTCAACTTTCTCTTTTTAGCCCATGAAAAATAAATTGGAATGTCTGCAACACCTTGGTAAGGTGGCAATTTTCTTAATCGCCCATTTTGCACTTCCTTTTCAGCAGCATTATCTGGTAAGCATCCTATTCCATAACCTGCAATAATTAATCTTCTTAATTCATATAAGTTATTAGCAACCGCAGAAACTTTACCAGAAAAATGCTCCATATCTCTAAAAATTGCAATCGGTGATAATGCTGCGCCCAATTGCTCACTTTCAAAAATTACATAGTCCTGAGAAATAACATCACTCTTAAATATCTCATCTTTGTGAAATAAAGGATGACATTGACCACAATAAAATGAATACCTTTGTGGAAAATAAAAAACACTCTCAACATCTTCATGCCCTTTCGGATCCAATGTCAAAGCAATACCTGGCTGATTTGCAGTTAATTTCCTTATGATCTCCGCATTAGACATTGCAGTAATTTTTAGCTGAATATTCGGATAATTATGATGGAAATACGTTAAAAGACGATCAAAAGATTCAGATGCAATTCCAGTCACCATCATGACATTTAAAACATCTTGAGCATAGTTATTACCTGCTTCTAATCTCTGCTCTACCTTGACCAATTTAGAATAAATATCAATCGCAACTTTATGCAAATATTCCCCATGCTTTGTCAAAGTAAATTGTTTATTGGATCTTTCAATTAATTTTACTTCTAAACTTTCTTCCAATCTTTTCAAAGATTGGCTAACTGCTGATTGTGTAATATTTAATCTTAATGCCGCCAAACTTATGCTTTTCTCTTCTACGATTACTAAATAAACATAAATTAGCGACCAATTGAGCCGATCTATTTTCATACAATTTCTCTTAAAGTTAACTTTCATAATATTTATGCATTAATTTTTCTAATACACAATATAAATTTTTATCGTTTGAGATTGCGCCTCATTTATGGGAAAAATAATCCCGATCATTAGTTTTACTAAAAAAACACCACAGAGGAGAGTTTCATGTCACAACCTAAAAAACAACCCATAAAAGCATCATTGGCTGCTTTTACTGGAACAATGATCGAATGGTACGATTTTTATATCTATGCATTCGCAGCTGCAATTATTTTTAACAAATTATTTTTCCAAACATCCAGCGCATTTGTTTCAACAATGGCATCATTTGCAACGTTTGCAATAGGATTATTAGTGCGCCCGCTTGGTGCAATTTACTTTGGAAACTTAGGCGATAAAATTGGCCGTAAGAAATCTTTGGTCATCACTCTCTTTCTAATGGGCTTTGCAACCATCGGTATCGGTTTACTCCCAACGTATGAAACAGCTGGAATTATTGCCCCAATCTTATTAATCGCTTTACGCATTTGCCAAGGCTTAGCAGTAGGTGGTGAATGGGGTGGCGCTGTATTAATTGCAGCAGAGCATGCACCTAAAGGTCGCAAAACATTTTTTGCATCTTTTGCACAGTTAGGAAGCCCTGCTGGACTCATTTTAGCAACATTAGTATTTAGATTAATTTCTAACTTTGATGATGAAGAGTTATACAGCTATGGCTGGAGAATTCCATTCTTAATCAGCATTGGTTTATTGGTGGTTGGCTACATTATTCGTCGCTCTGTGAATGAATCACCTGAATTCTTAGAAGCTCAGGCAGAAATGAAGAAAAATCCAGAAGCAAGACGCGCGCCATTGAAGGAAGTATTCACTAAAATGCCAAAAGTTATCTTATTTGCAATTGGTGCAAACGTTTTAGGAATTGCAGGCTTCTATTTCACTAATACATTCATGCTCTCTTACACAACTGTATACATGGAAATGGATCGTAAATTAATTCTTAATGTCTTATTAGTCGTGTCATTTGTACAATTTTTTACTCAGCCAATTAGTGCGTTAATTGCAGAAAAATTTGACACATTCCGTTACTTATTATTTGCATCGTTTCTATGTATTTTTTCACCATACTTAATGTTCATCATGGTGGATACAAAAGATCCTGTGTTAATGACAATTGGTATCTCTATCACTGTGATTTTCATGGCAGGTTACTATTCTGTAATTGCAGGTTTCTTAACCACTTTATTCCCTGTATCCATTCGTTACACAGCAATCTCTGTTGCCTATCAATTCTGTGGTGCGATTGCAGGTGGTTTAACACCATTAATTGGTACAGCTTTGGCAGAAAAATACACAGGTGCCTGGATGCCTCTAGCAATCTTCTACAGCATCATTAGCCTAATCACATTATCGTCTGTTTTCTTCTTAAACCCGAAGAAAAATACAAATTACTAAGCTTAAGATTTAAAGATACAAAGGGCACATATGAAAATTTATTATCACGAAAACCAAGCATTACACAATCCACAGACATACTTCTCTCGTGGAAAAATGAGAGCACCTCAAGAAATACCGGCGCGTGTTGTAGAATTTCAAAAAGGCATACAAAATGCAGGAAAAGCCGTTTCAACACCTAAAGATTTTGGCTTTGACCCAATCACTCGTATTCATGGCTTTGCTTATGTTGATTTCTTGAAAACGGCTTATCAAGAGTGGCATGAAACTTCTAGTGATTGGGGCGAAGAAGTTATGCCAAACATCTTTGTTAAGGAAAATAATGCACTCAAAGGTATTTTAGCAAAAGCAGCATACTATATTGCTGATGGTAGCGCGCCTATTGGCAAACACTCATGGACATCCATTTATTGGTCCGCTCAAAGTGCAATCAATGCAGCGCAAGACATTGTTGAAGGCAAAAAGCTCAGCATGTCAATTAGCCGCCCATCTGGGCATCATGCTCGTAAAGAATCAGCCGGTGGATTTTGTTTCTTGAACAATGCTGCAATCGCCGCACAATATATTTTGGATCAAAATGCGGCTAAAAAAGTATTAATCCTAGATACAGATGTACACCATGGACAAGGCATTCAAGAGATTTTCTATGACCGCAGTGATGTTATGTACATCTCATTACACGGTGATCCAACTAACTTCTATCCTGTTGTTGCAGGTTATGAAGATGAACGTGGTACAGGCGAAGGATTAGGTTTTAACATTAACTATCCATTTGAACATGGTGCATCTGAAGAAACCTTTTTTAAATATTTAGAAAAGGCGATTGAAGATATTAAAATATTTAATCCTGATGTCATCATTCACAATATGGGTTTTGATGTTTATAAAGAAGACCCACAAACCCAAACGAATGTTGACACACCAAGTATGGCAAAAATCGCTGAACAAGTTTTATCTTTAGGAAAGCCTACATTGGCCTTAATTGAAGGCGGTTATCACATCGAGACATTGGCTGTGAATATTGAAAGCTATATGAAAGGTTTAGAATCTGCAAATAAAGAGGCTTATCATGCAAA
>CANRJX010000160.1 GCA_947631095.1 uncultured Wohlfahrtiimonas sp. | reverse complement strand
AATCTCCTAACTTATTTAAATTAATATTAAGCGAAAATTCTACTTTTGAATCCTATTATTTTTAGGGGGGATTACCGTTGTATAAGCATTTTGGAGGAAATAACTTATACATTGTTATTGTTGATATAAACAATATTTATGGATGTGTTCAATCTCAGATTGAATGACAACAGAAGTTGTATTTATACGATGTATAAAAATTTTATGCGGGATATAAAGCACATAAAACATATTGATATAAACCCTATATAAAATATGGTTCTTGTTATCACAAGACTGCGTCTGTTGTCGTGTCTTTAAAAAGATCATCCACCCAATACTCTTAATTTTTATCAATAAAAATCAAAAGTTTAAAAGGTTTTATGAGCCTTTTAAAATATGAAAGTTAGGAGCGGTTATGAGTAAGGAAATTTTAGTATCTTTTGGAATCGATGTAGATGCTGTTGCAGGTTGGTTGGGCTCATATGGCGGTGAAGATTCTCCTGATGATATTTCAAGAGGATTATTTGCAGGTGAAGTTGGTAGCGTTCGATTATTAAATTTATTTGAACGACACAATATTAAAACCACTTGGTTTATCCCAGGACATTCTGCTGAAACGTTTCCTGAGCAAATGAAGGCAGTTGCAGATGCAGGGCATGAAATTGGTTTACATGGTTATAGCCATGAAAACCCAATTGCGATGACACCAGAGCAAGAAGAAGCAGTATTAGATAAATCACTAGAAATTATCACGAAATTAGCGGGTAAAGCGCCAACAGGTTATGTTGCGCCATGGTGGGAATTCAGTAATGTAACCAATGAACTATTATTGAAGAAAGGCATTAAATACGATCACAGCTTAATGCATAACGACTTTACGCCATATTATGTGCGTGTCGGTGATTCTTGGACGAAGATAGATTATAGCCAAGAGCCAAAAACTTGGATGAAACCCTTGGAGCGTGGCGTTGAAACTGATTTGATTGAAATTCCAGCTAACTGGTATTTAGATGATTTACCACCAATGATGTTCATTAAAAAATCTCCTAACAGCCATGGTTTTGTGAACCCTAGAGACATTGAAGAGATGTGGAGAGATCAGTTTGATTGGGTTTATCGTGAAATGGACTACGCTGTTTTTCCAATCACAATCCATCCTGATGTATCTGGCAGACCACAAGTATTGATGATGCTAGAAAGATTAATTGGGCACTTCAAAGCACATGAAGGTGTGAAGTTTGTCACTATGAACGAGATAGCAGATGATTTTGCTAAACGTTTTCCTAGAAAAAAATAATAAAAAAATATGGATGGAGAATTGAGATGAAAGAAGAAATATTATCACCCGCTCAATCATGGGATGAAGAATCTGATCAATCAGCAATAGCAGATGCTTCTTGGAAACCTGTGCCAGTCACGCAAAAAGATATTAACTTTGCTTCATGGGTCGCATTTTTTGCATGGGTATTCGCAGTTTATGACTTTATTTTGTTCGGTACTTTATTGCCTGTGATTGGCACGAAGTTTGGTTGGAGTGAAGCAGAACAAGCGAGTATTGCAACGATGGTTGCGATTGGTGGTGCGATTGTTGCTTTTGCTATCGGACCAATCGTAGACAAAATTGGACGTAGAAAAGGCGTGATTTATACCATGGCAGGCACAGCTGTTGCTGGTGCTTTAACGGCTGTAAGTGTTGGTATGGGGAAAGGTGCTGTGGTTGCAGTGCGTTCAGCAGCTAGCTTGGGCTATGCAGTTGAAGGGGTTAATGCAACATATCTAACTGAAATGTATGCTAATTCTACGGATGAAAAATTTAAAAAACGCAAAGGATTCATCTATTCATTAGTACAAAGTGGCTGGCCTGTGGGAGCTTTAACAGCAGCAGCATTGACGGCAATTTTATTACCGATCATTGGCTGGCAGGGATGCTTTATTTTTGCGGCAATTCCTTCACTAATCGTGGCTTATATTTCACGTAGATTAAAAGAAAGTCCACAATACCAAGTGGTCGAAAAAATTGGGCAGTTGAAAAAAAGTGGCAACATTGCAATTGCTGAAACGTTGGCGCAAAAATTTAATGTTGATACATCAGAGTCTGATAAATCAATGGTTAAATCAGCTTTCCAAGGCAAAGCTTTAAGACCAACTTTGGTGCTCAGTTTAGCAATTTTATTAAACTGGGCAGCCGTGCAAATTTTCGGAGTGTTGGGCACATCAGTGATTGTCAATGTTCATAACGTATCATTTGAAAACTCATTGATTATATTGATTTTATCTAACTCAGTTGCCTTTATTGGGTATTTATTTCATGGCTGGTTGGGCGATAAAATTGGCCGTAGAAATACTGTGGCAATCGGCTGGATTTTAGGTGGAGTGTCTTTCCTTTTAATGATTATAGGATCCAGTAGTTTAGTACCAGTTGTGATTTTCTATAGCTTAGGTTTGTTCTTCTTAATTGGTCCATATTCTGCAATGTTGTTCTTTATGGGTGAGTCTTTCCCAACAAGAATTCGTGCCACAGGCGGTGCAATTGTTCATGCAATGGGTCCTATTGGTGCAATTATTGCGAGCTTTGGGATCACTGCATCATTAACAAGTGGTGGCTCATGGGCAGATGGTGCAATTTGGTTTGGTGCAGTGCCATGTTTTCTTTCAGGTTTTGTAATGTTGGCGGCTAAGCACGTTAAACCTGAAGATGTGAAATAAGATTAAAGAGGATAACTATGAGTAATCAAAAAGTTGCATTTATTACAGGCGCAGCAAGTGGTATTGGTCAGGCACTAGCGGTTGAATATGCTAAAAAAAATATTCATGTCATTGGTGGTTATTTTGAGAAAGACCCACATGATCATACAGAAACGGAAAGATTAATCCGTGAATTGGGTGGTCAGTGTTTAATGGTTGCCTTGGATGTGGGTTCAACAGAATCCATGGATCAGGCTGTACAGCTAGGTGTAAAAACATTTGGAAATATCGATTATGTAGTGGCGAATGCAGGATTATTGCGTAAAGCATCTTTATTAGATATGACAGATGAATTATGGAATGAAATGCTCAATGTTGATTTGACTGGTGTGATGAGAACGTTTAGAGCGACAGCGAAATTCATGAATGACGATGGTTCAATGGTGGCGATTTCATCCATAGCGGGTGGAGTCTATGGATGGCAAGATCATACTCATTATGCTGCTGCAAAAGCAGGGGTGCCCGGTTTATGTCGATCATTAGCGGTTGAGCTAGCACCTAAAGGCATTCGTTGCAATGCAGTCATTCCAGGTTTAATAGAAACACCACAATCTTTAGATGCAAAAAATTCTTTAGGACCTGAAGGATTAAAAGCAGCAGGCAAAAAAATACCTTTAGGAAGAGTCGGTAGAGCAGATGAAGTTGCGCAATTAGTGAGTTTTTTAACAAGTGATGCAGCAAGTTACATTACAGGGCAAAGCATTATTGTCGATGGTGGTTTAACTATTCGTTGGCCGGACTAAATTAATTAATGTTACGTTTGAAATAGATTGCCTGATTTCAAACGTAATTTTGACTGCGTAGGAAGTAGAGTATGAAAAAATTAAATGAATGCCGTGTTGTTATTACAGGTGCAGCTAATGGTATTGGTGCTGCAATGGCTAAAGAGTTTGCTAAGCAAGGCTCAGCACTATTATTGAGTGATATTAATGAAGAGAATTTGTTGGCTTGCCAAACAGAATGCTTACACTGGACAGAAAATGTAGAAGTTGTCATTGCAGATGTAGGGACTGTGGAAGGTGCACATTCTATCGTCGATACTTGTGTGGAAAAATTCGGTGGTATTGATGTATTGATTAATAATGCAGGTATTTTAACTCAAGCACCGATTACAGAATTAACTTATGAAATGTGGGAGCAAATGTTACGCATAGATCTCACAAGTATATTTTTAACCACCAAACGTGCATTGCCTCATATGATTCAGCAGAAATGGGGGAGAATCATTAATGTATCCTCACAATTGGGTATTAAAGGAGGTGTTGAGTTAGCTCATTATAGTGCTGCTAAAGCTGGTGTAATAGGGTTCAGCAAATCTGTGGCACAAGAAGTTGCTAAAGATAATGTTTTGGTTAACTGCATTGCACCAGGTCCTGTATTTACTTCATTAGTGGCAGGCATTAGTGAGGATTGGAAAGTTGAAAAAGCTAAAGAGTTACCTTTAGGGCGATTTGGCACACCTGAAGAGGTTGCGCCAACTGCGATTTTATTAGCATCTGACCCTGGTGGAAATTTATTCGTTGGGCAAACATTAGGACCGAATAGCGGAGATGTCATGCCTTAAAAGAGGTCAATTATGTGTGGATTGTGCGGTGTAATTGCTGAACAAAGAGATTGGAGTGATGGAATATCGAAAGATATTCCTAAGCGACAAGAACGCTATCGAAAAATTAAAATTATTAGGGGCTGTTGAACATTCATAATTTTAACCAAATGTAAGCACAAGCTAAAGCCACGTTGTTTTCATAATGT
>CANRJX010000159.1 GCA_947631095.1 uncultured Wohlfahrtiimonas sp. | reverse complement strand
TTAGAGAAGTCTATGGATATCCAAAAAAATGACTGATTAAAATTTGATCACTCACCGTAAGATCATGAGTAATCCTTGTAAATTCAATCATATATTGTTCAAAAAGTTAGAAAACATAAGGTGTCCATATTCTGTCAAAATAGATTCAGGGTGAAATTGAACACCTTCTAAATCAAATTTCTTATGGCGAATGCCCATAATTTCTTGGCTACCATCACTATTCTCACACCAAGCAGATACGATAAAATCATCAGATAATGTTTTAGGATCAACGATCAAAGAGTGATATCGGGCTACTTTAATTGGGTTAGGCACCCCCATAAACACACCCTCTCCATCATGTTGAACCATTGAGGTTTTTCCGTGCATGATTCTCTGAGCATGAATAATATTTGCACCAAAAACCTGCCCGATGCATTCATGCCCTAAGCAAATACCTAAAATTGGTAATTTATCTGCATAATTTTTAATAATCTCTAAAGTAATTCCGGAATCATTCGGCGTACCTGGTCCTGGTGATAAAATTACAGCTTTAGCATTTAAACTATCAAATTCAGCCAATGATAGCTGATCATTTTTATAAACCTTTGGCTCATAGCCTAGCTGATGACAATATGTCACGATGTTATAGGTAAAGGAGTCATAATTATCAATCAATACAAGCATAACAACCCCTTTTCAAACTCATCATTTCGCCCTCTGTAAATGTGCAACTTAATAAAAACTTTCAAACATATCACAGATTTTATTTAAAAAAATCTAATTTTTAGATCACATAGACAAAATAATTATTTTCTTGCAACCATAGATTTTCTCAAGTAGTTTAATTTTAGTGAACAGGAGAACAAGCCATTCATCCAATCACTCATAATAATTAATTATAAATTTTTTTAATAAACACCTAGAGCATAAACTTTAAGGAGAGAAGAATGTCGGTATTACAAGATTACAGAAAATTTTACATTAATGGTCAATGGGTTAATCCAAAGAAACCTAATGATTTTGATGTCATCGATCCTTCCACAGAAGAGGTCGTTGCTGTGATTACAATTGGCAGCGAAGAAGATACAAATGCTGCGGTTGCCTCTGCCAAAGAAGCATTCATTAGTTGGTCAACTACAGCTCCAGAAGAACGCCTACGCTATATCGAAAAAATATTAGAAATTTATGAACGTCGTGCACCAGATATGGCCGTCGCGATTACAACAGAAATGGGTGCACCGCAAGATATGTCACTCAGTGATCAGGTCGGTTGTGGCATTGCCCACATGCAAAGTTTTATTGATACATTTAAAAAATTTAAATTTATTCGCCCTATCAGTCCAGAAGATACAGATACGATGGTTGCTTGGGAGCCTGTGGGTGTAGTCGCTGCAATTACCCCTTGGAACTGGCCAATGAATCAAATTACCTTAAAAGTCATTCCTGCATTATTGGCTGGTAATACTGTGATTTTAAAACCTTCAGAAATTGCACCATTATCTGCCATTGTTTGGACAGAAATCCTTCATGAAGCGGGCTTACCCAAAGGTGTATTTAATTTAGTCAACGGTGATGGTGTCGGTGTTGGCACACAATTATCAACACATCCTGATGTTGCTATGGTGTCATTTACAGGCTCAACTCGCGCAGGCATTGCAATCACAAAAGCTGCTGCAGATACCGTAAAAAAAGTCGTGCTAGAATTGGGTGGTAAAGGGGCTAACGTAGTATTTGCTGATGCCGATAAATCAGGCATTGAAGGAACCATCGGTTATTGCTTCTTGAATTCAGGACAATCTTGTAATGCACCTACTCGTTTATTGGTTGAGCGTTCTCGTTATGATGATGTGGTTGCTCTAGCAAAAGAAATGGCTGAAAACACAGTTGTTGCAAATGCTCACCAGTCTGGTGATCATATTGGCCCTGTAATTTCAAAATTACAATGGGATAAAATCCAAAACCTTATCAATAAAGGCATTGAAGAAGGTGCAAAACTTATCGCAGGAGGAACAGGTTTACCTGAAGGGCTGAATAAAGGTTATTACGTTAAACCTACTGTATTCGCTGATGTAAACAACGATATGACGATCGCACGCGAAGAAATTTTTGGGCCAGTTCTTTCCATCATTCCTTTTGATACTGAAGAAGAAGCAATCGCAATCGCCAACGATACAATCTATGGCTTAACCAACTATGTGCAAACCTCAGATGTTGAACGTAAACGCAGATTGGCACGTAAGTTACAAGCCGGCATGATTGAAATTAATGGCAATAACTTACCAGCAGGTGCAGCTTTTGGTGGCGTGAAAGCTTCAGGTCGTGCTCGCGAAGGTGGCATCTGGGGCTTAGAAGAGTTTATGGATAGCAAATTTATTTCTGGTTGGTCTGAGTAATTTTAATCATCTACCAAAAAATGGCTAAGGTAACTTAGCCATTTTTTTCTATCGCTCGTAAAGCTTTACTTCCACCAATCCACGCACTGAATTTGTTAAAAAAATTCGATCAGCATTCACAATATCCTCTACATATAATCGACGCAGTGTACATTTTTCAGCTAATTCATCAATTAACTCAGCTCGTTTAACACCAGCCAACAAACCAGATTCAATCGGTGGCGTAAACCATTGCCCATCTTTTTCTATAAATAGATTATGGCGAGAAGCTTCTGTGATTTCGTTTTCATTATTCATAAAAATAACATCATAAAAACCCGCTTGCTCTGCTTTTTTAAATTCTGATTCATACAGCTCGCGCTTTGTGGTTTTATGCTTCAATAAAATATCTTTAGCATCAACGCGAATCGAGCTGATAGCAATTTTTTTAATTTCATCAGAAGTTGTCACAGGTGAAATAGAAATATCAACCTTTCCATCTCGATGCAATAAGACTCGAATCTTAGAATCTTGTTGAATGTTTTGATCTTCAAATGCTAATAACTGCTGTGTTAATGCTGGAATATCAACATTAAAACTCAATGCTTTAGCTGATTGTGATAAGCGCTCTAAATGTTGTGGTAATCGCAATACTTTATTGTTAACAGCATCAAATTTTAATGACTCTATCAACTGATAATTTTGCATAGATGTTAAAAACTTAGCTTTTAACAAACATTCACTGTATTCATCTTCGCATGCTGAACCATGGATAATACCTCCGCCCACGCCCAATTCGGCTTTACCATTTTTTTCTAAAACGACTGTGCGGATTGGCACATTAAAACACATGTCATTATCAGGAGTAATAAAACCAATTGCTCCTGTATAAATTCCACGTGATTTTTTTTCTAATGTTTCAATAATCTCCATAGTGCTGATTTTAGGTGCACCTGTGATAGAGCCACATGGAAAAAGATTTGTGAAAAGCTCTTCTACAGAAATGTGTTTGTTCACTTTACCTGTTACCGTAGAAACCATTTGATGTACGGTTTCATAGCTTTGTACTTCAAATAAATTCTTAACCGCAACAGAGCCCATTTCGCTAATGCGGCTAATATCATTCCGCAGTAAATCTACAATCATCACATTTTCAGATAAAGTTTTTTCATCTTGCTTCATAAAATCGATGATGGCTAAATCTTCTATCGGATCTTTTGCGCGTGGGAAAGTACCTTTCATTGGCTTTGACTCGATTTTATTATCCACTTTTCTAAAAAAGAGCTCAGGAGAAATGGATAAAACAGAGTACTCAGGCAATTTCATAAAAGCTCCAAATTCGACTTTTTGTCGAGTTCTTAATGCCTGATATAACGCGAGATCACTACCAACACAATCGAAATTAAACTTAGTCGTGTAATTAATTTGGTAAGTATTACCTTCTTTAATATTACGCTGAATTTCATAAAAGCCTGTCGCATATTCTTCTTTTGTTAAACCAAAAGTTAAATTATTCAGATCAATTTTTCCTGCTTCCAAGTTTTCAAAATATTCATTCAAAACACTTTGAGGAATTCTTGTTACATTTTCAAAAGCATAAAAATGCAAAAGAATATCATCATTTTTAGAATGGTGATTAACCTGAAATTCATTTTTATCCACTAAATAATAACCAGCTTCATAACTCATATAACCACTGAGATAGAAGCCTTTATTCTTTAATTCATCAATTTTTTGTAGAGAATTATGCAGTTCTTTTCCATCTCGACAAATCACTTCATCAATCGGGTTTTCAAACAGCAATGCATCGTGTTCAGTCGACTTAGTGTTTTCTAGAAGAATGAATAAGTCTTTATCATGTAAATGTGTAGGCATATTAAAATGTTTCTGTGATGTCAAAGCCAGTGATTTCATAGATCAATTCATAGATCAGTTCTTGTCCGACATCATCATAAACTTCATCAATGAATGGATAATTTAAAACTACTTCTTCAGGCAAATATTCACCCATATTACCCTCGATGGAATATTCAACCTCCATCCAGTGACGTTTTAATGACCCATTTTCATATTTTTCAAACCACAATCCTTCAACCGAAGCATTGATGGCAAACATATATACTTCATGATTTT
>CANRJX010000158.1 GCA_947631095.1 uncultured Wohlfahrtiimonas sp. | reverse complement strand
CTGCAAACTATTGGCAACCAAAAAATATTTCACTCAAAGATATTGCCATTAATATGGGCGCATCAGTACTTATCGTTGCCGTATCATTTACATTAGCCGGCTGGTTAAAACCACTTCGTGCAATGGTGGATAACGTGGCACTTGAGATACTCATCAGCTTTATTACCGACCCTTACTTGATTCTTACAACGCTGACATTCTTGGTCATCTTCCTCTTCCAAAAGCCTTTCCAAAAGCTCAGTGGTAGCCAAGAGCTCGGCACCTATATGATCTATCTCTTCTTTGTTGTAATCGGTATCCCGGCATCTATCCCAATGATCTTACAAAATGCACCGCTCTTACTGCTTTTTGTCATCATGATTATGCTGATTAACCTATTCGTCAGTTTAGTGCTCGGCAAAATCTTCAAATTTTCACTCGAAGAGATCCTAGTTGCTTGTAACGCAAACGTCGGCGGCCCCACAACAGCGGCGGCAATGGCAATCAGTAAAGGCTGGAGAACATTAGTCGGCCCGATCCTAGTCATTGGGACAGTAGGATACGTTGTTGGTAACTACGCCGGAACACTGATCTATATTGTGACTTCGAAGCTTATATAACTTGCGTCATTGAATGCAATTCATGATTAAATTTTCCATATTTAAAACGCCGCTCAAAATATAATTGATCGGCGTTTTATTGAATAGCAAAAATTTATAAGTATCTCATCGCTAGTCCTTAAACACTGCATAAGAATATGTAATCTTTCGCAATCGCTGTTTGATACCCATGAATTACAAAATACACTATTTAAAGTAAAAAAAGTAAGCGTAGATCGCGAGAACATCCAGCGCAATTAAGCACATTAAAAACAGTGTTTCGGTTTTTGTAAATACTTTACTCGTTGTAGAATTTTGTCTACGTGCCCAGATAAATAGAGGTATCCCTAAAGATAAAAATACTGGCACCATTGATGAGTATTGGAGGCTATTGGTATAAAACATAAATGAACAGAAGACAATACCAATCACTCCCGTTATAAAAGCTGAATTACGACCTTTAGATGAATATTTATGATATTCCCCCGTCATACACAATTTCAATAAATAGGCTGATGATGCAAAATATACCGGCAGAACAGTAATCGCAGATATTGATAACATAAACATCCATGCATTTCCGGCGAAGTATACTAAAACAATAATCAATTGCATCATGATACTGCTTACCCATAATGAAACGACAGGAGCCTCTTTTTTATTCGTTTTTGCAAATATTTTCGGAAAAGTACCATTTTGAGCTGCAACCATCGGTATTTCCCCTCGAATCATTGTCCATGCTAACCAACTCGTTAAAATAGAGATGAGAACCCCTAAGTTAATAATGACTTCACCGATCTCACCAACAAGATCCTTCATAACCCCCGCGGTTGATGGTGTTGCTATTTTGCTTAAAACAGCTTGTGACATAGAACCAAATGGCAATATAGATACTAAAATACATAAAGTAATTGCGAGTATAAAGCCAAGAAAAGTTGCACGACCAACATCACTTCCCTTACGCGCTCTTCCGGAAAGTGCAGCTGCACTTTCCACCCCAATAAAACACCATATTGCAACATCTAAGGGCTTAATAACCTGCTCATAAATAGAGCCTAAATTTTGATTTGCGATGGTGACTGAATCACCCCAAAAATTATCTAAAAACTGAGAAGATCTAAAAAAATAGATCACTATAATAATAAATAAAAATAGAGGGATTAATTTTGCAATTGTTCCTACAATATTCAATACACTCGCTGTTTTAACGCCAGATGATACGATAAAGTTAAAACCCCAAATTAAAATCGATGCGCCGATAATAGATGCGAGATTATTCCCACCTTTAAACTCGCCAGGTATAAAATAGTTCAATGAGTCCATAATCATAATCGCAAAGGCAACATTGCTGAAAATAATCATCAACCAATAACCCCACGCCACAATAAAGGCAATGAATTCACCAAACCCTTCACGTGCGTACATATAAATACCCGTTTGTAAATCAGGTCGGATATTGGATAGAATTATAAATGTTCGGGCGATAAAAAACATACCAAAGCCTGTCAAAAGCCATGCAATGATAATAGGCCCAACGGCAGAGTGCGCTGACATATTTTGCGGTAAGCCATCAATGCCACTTCCAATCATGGAGCTGACAACAATCGCGGTTAATGCCAAAAGACCTAATTTTTCTGAATAAACTTTTTTGCCAGCCTTCGCCATTGATTTCCTTTATGTATATACTTTACGCATATATGTTGATGCTGCAAATATTACAGCTAATCTAAATAGATATTTTCATTATAAAATAAAAGTCATCAAAAACACCCCAAAGCCTTATTGAATTTTGGGGTGTCTCTTATACTATTATATAAACTTATGCAGTAGGTGCTTGTCCACGACCACTATGATCATGGCTATTTGCTTCTGCTGCTGTTTGCAATACTGCAATCGGATGCTTCTCAAAATATTCTAGCGCACGCTGAACATCTGCAATAAACAGATCTGCCATTTCGCGGCTAAAACCATGTCGCAATACTAAGCGCATCACTACAACATTATCGATGTTAGGCAACATTGAATATGCCGATACGTTCCAACCACGCATACGTAAACGATCTGATAAGTCATATAAGCTATAATTAGTTTGCTTAGGATTCA
The DNA here is from genome assembly GCA_947631095.1 of uncultured Wohlfahrtiimonas sp. Taxonomy (GTDB): domain Bacteria; phylum Pseudomonadota; class Gammaproteobacteria; order Cardiobacteriales; family Wohlfahrtiimonadaceae; genus Wohlfahrtiimonas. The sequence goes on along the minus strand of CANRJX010000158.1, from coordinate 1,890 downwards.
ACGTCCAAGAAATTGCAGGAATTCCTTTTTTGGAATCACCATCAAAGAAAATATCAAAATCTTTTAATGCAACCATTGCGCTACCAATATGCTGCGCATCACTATAAAGGTTTGTGAAGATATTTTTGTATCCTTCACGTCCTAAATGATTAAACAAGTAGTATTGAGATACAATTTGTCCTGCTGGACGAGAGAAGTTCAATGCAAATGTAGGTGCATTACCCCCTAAGTAGTTGACCCAGAATATTAAATCATCTGGTAGATCTTTAAATTCACGCCAAACAACCCAGCCCACACCTAATGGCGCTAAACCAAATTTATGCCCTGAAGCATTAATAGACATAACACGTGGCAGACGGAAATCCCATACGATATCTGGCTCAACAAATGGGGCTACAAACCCACCAGAAGCACCATCTACGTGTACCGGAATATCCCAGCCCTTATCAGCTTGAATTTTATCTAGCGCAGCGCAGATATCTGCAACAGGTTCATAATTACAGGTATAAGTCACCCCAAACGTTGGTACCACACCAATTGTATTTTCATCAACATATTGAGAAATAATATCACCCGTTAAACCTAAGCGATTTTCTTCAATCGGTACTTCACGTAATTCTACATCAAAATAGCGCGCAAATTTTTGCCAACAGACTTGAACCGGACCTGTAACAATATTTGGTTTATCGTATGGTAGTCCTGCAGCTTTACGTTTATTTCTCCAGCGAAATTTCATCGCCAAACCACCTAACATGGCCGCTTCAGATGATCCTGTCGTTGAACAACCTGCTGTATTTTTAGCATCAGGTGAACTCCATAAATCTGCAATCATATGTACGCAACGATTTTCTAGTTCCGCTGTTGCTGGATATTCATCCTTATCAATCATGTTCTTATCGATACAATCATCCATAATTCTATGGACGTTTTCATCAGAATATGTTTGACAGAATGTCACTAGATTTTGTTGAGCTATACCATCTAATAATAAATGATCTTTAATTAAATTATAGGCAACAGTACCTTCGATACCCGCTTTTGGAAAAGTTACTCGCGGTAAATCTTTTTTTGCAGCTTCAGATGCATAAACATCGTATCTTGTATGAATTGTCATAAAACCCTCTTATTCAATAAAATGAAACATCACGTACTATCAAATAGCTATTAATACTACTGAATAGCTATTCGTTATAGTCTCTTAATATAATTATTGATTAGATATTTAAACTAATTAACATTAAATATTTAAAGAAAGAATTTTCCATTTCATCTTGGAATGCACTTTGCTGCAAATGAGTCGAACTATGACCTTAAATCCTTCCCATCAGTAGTGAGTTGCGCATAAATTTCCCATATAGTCCGCTAAATCCTATTACTTTCTTTAAGTATTACATTCTGTAGTCTATATAACTAAAAATAAAAACATGTTATATTTTTTTGCTCTTTCATAATATAAATTACATTATTAAATATATTTTTCAACAAAAAATAAAAATATATTTAACAAGAAACAATAAATACATAATAACAAATCAACTCAATTAAACATAAACTAATAGTCTAATATAATTTTAATTAAAGATTTTAATAAAATAGTACCTCACGGGAATCTAGGAAGGCCATAGCTACAAATATGGGCTGTTAGTTGCTTACGCACTTTTATTAAAGACACCACAAAAAATAAAAATATAGCATTCACTTTATGTCATGCCAGTGAATGATCAATAATCAATAAAAACAACCACTCGTCAACGCCATTGCTTAAAACCTGAAAAAATATCCATCCCACCAAATTTCCCGCTACTCGTATTCTAGGCAATAAAAAACCCCGCTATTATGCGGGGTTTGGGCATTTCAGTGGTGGGCCTTGCTGGGCTCGAACCAGCGACC
>CANRJX010000157.1 GCA_947631095.1 uncultured Wohlfahrtiimonas sp. | reverse complement strand
AATAACAATGCAACTGAACCCAATACGAACGGTAAGTTACCGCGTGAAACTTGAATGATTGGAATTCTAAAACCAGCTGATAAAGCCTGCATTGTGATATTTACTAAACTCAATTGGCTACCAAAACCCACACCGATCGCAACCATACCAATTTGTACAGGCGTGAAGCCTAAAACGACTGTTATCGGTAATACTAAAGTTAAAATTGAACCAACGAATGCACCTGCAGGTACACCAATTAAAAATCCAACTAACACTGCAGCAGGTACAACCAAACTTGCTGGTGCCAATGCGACAACAGAAGCAATTGTTTTGAATGCGCCTGTTGCTTCAATCACGTAGATGAATGTTAAAAAGAGTCCCACTGTGAATAAACATCTTAAAATATAGTGCGAACCACTCACCATCGCTTCAACGGAATCATTCAATGAAAAATCACTGCAGAAATAAATCAATGCGATCGTGACAATTGTGTACATTAACGGTCCAAAAACAGCGGTTTCAACAATGCCACTCGCGATTAATAATTTATTAATACTAGGTCCTGCGATAACAGCAAATAATAAGAAAATGGCTGGCAATGTTAGTTTCCATAATTCACTTTTTGATTTAGCAGCCAAACTTTCATCTTCTTCGCCCACAAAAATCTTTTTAGTTTTTAATGTGCCAACGAAGGCGATCACAATGGCAATTCCGACAAACAATAACCAATAAGGTTGCATCGTCGCAACATATTCAGCAATCGGTGTACCAGATAAATCTGACACAACACTAGATTCTAAAGATGCAGGAGAAGTTGTGAATGAAGCGGCTGTTGCAATTGACATACCTGCGATTAAATAACGATTTGCACCCAATGCAGCAAAAGCCAACGGTGCAATTACCATTGCACTACCACCACCAATACCAGACATATAAGTTGCTGCGGCTTGTAAAATTACGATAAATGCAGCCATAAACTCTAAGCGACCACCGATACTACGGCGCACCAAGGTTAATGCGGCACTATAACCGCCTGCCTTAAATACTGCTGTCGCCACTGCAGAGTTAATAATCGGTACAGTATTCGATAGCATTTTAGGCACTGTTTCCAACATGATTTTATTCGCGCCAGCAATGCCAATTCCACCAATAATCATCGCCATTACACCACCCACCAAGGCGGCAACAAGCATATCTACTTGCATAAATAACAAAACTAAAATTAATACCAAAGGTAAAACACTGACTAACTGATAAAAAAGTGTATCTGGGCTGCCTTTAGCGACAATCGCTAAAATATAGAGTGCAAGCACTGCTGCAAATATTCCTAAAGTCTTTCGGTCCATAATGTCACCTTACTTTTGCTATTGAATAAAATTGTTTTCACTACATTGAATATTTATAATTTTGATAAAGCATAACGATTCTATTTCATAAGATAAAAGTCTTATTTATAATCATCTCCATAATAAAAACTTATAGGTAACCAATAATGCATTTACGTTATGTTCACTATTTCTTAGCCGTTGCAGAATCGCTAAGCTTTACAAGAGCTGCAGAAAAACTACACATCTCGCAACCTGCTTTATCTCAGCACATCAAAGCATTAGAAGAAAACTTAAGCACCCAGTTATTTGATCGTAGCGGAAAGAAAATTCGCTTAACTGATGCAGGTGAAGTGTATCTACAATATATTCGTCGTGCGTTTCAAGCACTGAATGAGGGCAAACGCGCGGTACATGATCTTGCTGATCTGAGTCGTGGGTCTATTAAAATTGCAGTCACGCCGACATTTATCACATATTTTATTGGGCCGATGACAAATATTTTATATAACAAATATCCTCATATTCATCTAAATATACAAAGTACAACGCAAGATAAAATTGAGTATATGTTGATGAATGATGAAGTGGATATTGGTATCGGATTTGACGAAAGTCACTCACCAAATATTTCAACAATACCGTTATTGGTTGAGCGACTTGCTTTAGTCGTTTCTAAAAATCATGTGTTGGCCAATCGACAATCCATCACATTAGAAGAGTTATATGAATACCCGATGGTTTTGCTGAATCAAAAATTTGCAACACGCGTACAAATCAATGATCACTTTCGTCATATAGGTATTCATCTAGAGGCGCATACTGAAGTTGATTCCATCAGTGCAATTATAGATATTATTAGTCAAACGCCACTGGTGACCATTATTCCGGAAAATATTCCAAGACATAACAGCAACCTAGTGGCAATTCCACTGCCGAATAAGCAGTTTGAAAGAACGGCGATTATTATGCGCCGAAAAGATGCTTGGCAGTCTGTTGCAATTACTGAATTTATCGCATTAGCAAAAGAACTCGCCCTCGAATTAGAAAAAAATTAAAGTAATGTAGAAGATAATCTCGCCACTTTTTCCACAAAACGTTTAATCGGACTTCTAGCTGCCCATTCTTTTTTATCCAAACGAACAGAATGAGATAGATCCTCAGCAAACTCATCTCTCATTTGTTGGCCAAGCTCTTCATCATAGATCATGCCATTGACTTCAAAGTTCAAGTTAAAACTTCGATTATCCATATTCGCAGTGCCAATAATGCTTAATTTGCCATCAAATACAGATGTTTTGGCATGAATAAAACCTTTTTTATACCGATAAATTTCTACGCCTGCATCCATTAAAGCGGAATAATATGAACTCGATGCTAACTGAGTAATGAAAGAATTTGTCATATATGGCACTAATAATTTAACCTTAACACCGCTTAAGGTTGCATTTTTAATCGCTTCCATCACGCTTTCAGAAGGTACAAAATAAGGCGTTGTGATCAAAATTTCTTCTTTTGCAAGCATGATCGCACGCAAAATCGTATACATAATCATAGGATATTTAGAATCTGGGCCACTTGCTGCAATTTGTGCAACTTTTCCATCATCAATCGCTTTTGGCGTTGAAAACAATGCATTTTCCAACATAATTTTTTCTTTAGCACAAAACTGCCAGTCGCATAAAAAAATGTACTGTAACGAGTATACAATCGGGCCTTCAACGCGTAGATGCATATCACGATGATAAACTTTTGATGTCGGCAAATTGATGTAATCATCACCAATATTTATCCCGCCGACAAAACCAATTTGTCCATCTACTACAATAATTTTACGGTGATTACGATAATTTAAACGATTGGCAAACGCGATTAAAATTACCTTACGGAAAGGATAAATCTCAACACCATTTGCACGTAATTCATCAGCATATTTTCCACGAATCGCCTTACTGCCAAAATCATCATAAATTAAGCGAATTTTTACGCCCTCTTTGGCTTTTGCAATCAAAATATCTTTAATTTGGTTACCAATATGATCATCTCGAATAATGTAATATTCCAAATGTATTGTATGTTTAGCATTTTTTAATGCTTCGATAATCACTGGAAATGCATTTTCACCATCAATCAAAACATCAATTTTATTACCCACACTGATTTGATTAGAAAATTCACTACCTGCCAAAGTTGCCAATGTTTTAAATTGATTCACTGCATCATTATTACTATGCAATGCTTCTGCTGATACTTTTTGAATATAATTATCAGCCGATTTTTCAAGCTTTTCATTCATCTTCAACTTTTTAGAGTACATTTGGTTGTTGCGATAATTCACACCAAAAGAAAGGTATAAAATAACGCCCAACAAAGGCACAAACCAAATCAGCGTTAAATAGCCTAATGTTTTTGTAGCACTCTCTTCGTTGTTAATAATTGTTACAGTCACAATCAATACCGCGAGCAAATAAATGATCGCAAAAACCCCCATGAAGGTTCCCCAGCTTGTGATAATATTGACGATTAATGCATCCATGCATTTTCCTTTACTATTAGTGAACGGTTATATAACTTATGAAAAAATATTCGACCGGCCTGATTTTCGGTAAATTTTTCCCTTTGCATCCAGGCCACCTGCTTATGATGGAAAAAGCGCTAGCAACTGTCAATGAACTTTATGTATTTGTTTGCAGCGATACAGAACGTGATCAGCAGCTATTTGCAAAAAGTAAAATGATCCGCATGCCAACAAGAGCAGAACGCATGGCTTGGTTTGAGCCATATACTATACTTTATCCCAATCTTCATACCATTGATTTTAATGAAGATGGCATTCCAACATATCCAAACGGTTGGTTAGAATGGTCAAATCGCGTTAAATCGACATTAAATGAATTAAATATATCGCCCGATGTTGTATTTAGTAGCGAACCTCAGGATGCTCCTCTTTATAAAGAATATTTTGATCTTCCTGTAGAACTATTTGATCCTAATCGCGCGCAAATTAATATTTCTGCCACCAAACTGCGCGAATCCCCCAAAGAATATAAAGCATATCTGTTAGACAACGTATACCCCTATTTTTTTGAGTAAAGTAGTGCTATCGTTCTAAACTCATCAGAAATTCACTCGACTACAAAGGTTTCTTATGGATAATTTAATCCGGAAAATTTTAACTGCTCGCGTCTATGATGTTGCTGAACGCACATCTTTAGACTTTATGCCCCGCTTATCAAAAAATTTGAATACTAATATTTGGATTAAGCG
>CANRJX010000156.1 GCA_947631095.1 uncultured Wohlfahrtiimonas sp. | reverse complement strand
ATTAACGAATATCTAGTTGGAGCTATGACAGAATCTATCTTTAATCGTGAACTCATCGATAAATATGACAAAGCGGGTCCGCGCTATACTTCTTACCCAACTGCTGTGCAATTCACCACTGAATTCACCCGTGAAGATTATATAGAAGCCGCCAAGAAATCGAATGAGTCTGACCGAGACTTATCACTCTATTTCCACATACCATTCTGTGACACCATCTGTTTTTACTGTGGTTGTAATAAAATCATCACTAAAAACCGTAAGCGTTCATTGCCTTATGTAGAACACTTATTGCATGAAATGGACTTACAAGCACCATTATTTGATCGCAATCGTAAAGTCAAACAGTTGCATTGGGGCGGTGGTACACCAACATTCTTATCTCGCGATGAAATGAAAATGGTGATGGATAAAACAGCTGAAAACTTCACTTTATTGCCAAATGATGAAGGTGAATATTCAATCGAAGTTGATCCTCGTGAAGCGAATGCAGATACAGTTCGTTTCTTACGCAGCATCGGTTTTAACCGTTTAAGTATGGGCGTTCAAGACTTTAATCCTAAAGTTCAAGTGGCCGTCAACCGCATTCAACCTAAAGAAATCACTTTAGAGACATTACATGCTGCTCGTGATTGCGGCTTCAGTTCTATCTCTGTAGATCTAATTTATGGCTTACCTTTCCAAACTGTGGATACGTTTAACCAAACATTAGAAGAAATGATCGAGATTTCACCAGATCGTTTATCTATTTTCAACTATGCGCATATGCCTCATTTGTTTAAAACACAAAAACAGATGAACGCTGAGGACATGCCTAAGCCTGAAGAAAAGCTGATCATATTGAAAAATATCATAGAGCGTTTGACTGATGCAGGATATGTTTACATAGGAATGGATCACTTTGCTAAGCCAACAGATCAATTAGCGATCGCGCAACGTGAAGGCAAGTTATACCGTAACTTCCAAGGCTACAGCACACACGCTGACTGTGATGTTGTGGGTATGGGATTATCTTCTATTTCTCAAATCGGTAATATTTACGCACAAAATGTGAAAGAAATGCCTGATTATGAGGCTGTCATTAAAGATAATTTATTGCCTATCTGGCGTGGTGTTAAATTAACTTCTGAAGATGAATTGCGTCGCCATGTGATCACTGAACTCATGTGCAATCTAAAGTTAGATCTTAATGAAGTGAGCCGTTTATTTAATATTGATGCCAAAGAACACTTTAAAATCGAAATCGAAGATCTAAAAGCGATGGAGCCTGATGGTTTAATCGTGGTTGATGGTGATACTTTTTATGTTCAAGATCGTGGCCGTTTACTCATTCGTAACATCGGCATGGTTTTTGATGGCTATCTTCAAAAAAATGATCAACGCTTCTCTCGCGTTATCTAGTACAATTTCAAAATTCAATAAAAAAATCTCTAACTCAGAGATTTTTTTATTGTAAGCTACATTTTTTATCACGTTTGATACGATTAGAACAAAGGATTTTCAATGAAAAAAATCTTAACCATTGCAGGCTCTGATTCAAGCGGTGGCGCAGGCATGCAAGCCGATTTAAGAACATTTGCTAAGCATGATTTATATGGCTTCTCTGCACTAACAGTGATTGTAACAATGGATCCAAAAGAGTGGACGCATGGCGTTTACCCGATTGAAGTTCCTGTTATTGAAGCACAAATTAATACAGCACTGAATGGTGTGGGCGTTGATGCAATTAAATTGGGCATGTTACCAACACCTGAAATCATTGAAAAAGTAGCATCACATTTAGATATTTGGTCATCAAAAGTACCTGTTGTGGTAGATCCTGTAATGGTTTGCAAAGGTAATAAACCTTTATTCCCTGAGCATGGTGAAGCAATTAAAAACAACTTAATTAAACACGCAACAGTGACAACACCAAACTTATTTGAAGCGGCTCAACTGGCTGATATGGAAGAAATCACAAGTTACGATGAAGCAAAAGAAGCAGCAAAACGTATTTTTGCATTGGGTTGTAAAGCTGTTGCGATCACAAATGTTGGCCGTTTAATGGAACCAAAAACTTCAGGTGATTTATTTTATGATGGCCATGAATTTGTATTAATGGAAGGTAACTTTATTGATACACATCATACTCATGGCTTGGGCTGTACATTTGCAGCACATGTTGCATCAAATCTTTGTAAAGGTTTTTCTCCGAGAGAATCTGTATTTGAAGCAAAAGAGGCGATAAAAAAAGGTATCAAACAACATTGGGCAATGAACCAATTTGTGGGTACTTTAAACTTCCCTGATAGCTTTAAATAAGTATTATTAGCTGTTAAACGCAAAAAGGGGCAAATTAATTTGCCCCTTTTTATTATGAATATCAAACTCATTTATACAATACGTTTTTTAACAAGCCCCAATAAAACTACGCTTACCGCTGTTCCTGCAACGATTGCTAGGATATAACCCAATAAATTACTAATCGCCCCCGGGATCAACAACACAAAAATCCCCCCATGTGGTGCTTTCAATTCACAATCTAAAACCATAGAAATCGCACCCGCTACAGCAGAACCTGCGACAAAACTAGGAATCACACGGAAAGGATCACGTGCTGCAAAAGGAATCGCCCCTTCACTAATAAAAGATAATCCTAAAATCCCTGTTGCGACGCCTGATTCATACTCATCTTTCGTAAATTTACTCTTGAACAAACGTGTCGCAACTGCTGCTGCCAATGGTGGAGTCATCCCCGCTGCCATTACGGCTGCAATTGGCTCGTAAACTCCTGATGAAATGAGCGCGACAGATGTTGCATAAGCAGCTTTATTAACTGGACCACCTAAGTCAACTGCCATCATCCCACCAATTACTGCACCTAATACTAAGGCACTCGCACCTTGCATGCTTTTCAACCAAGATTCTAAGCCTTTTAATAATGCCGAGGCTGGTTCACCAATGATATAGATCATCACTAACCCAACAATTAATGTCCCCAATAATGGCAAAATCAAAACTGGTTTTAAACCATCTAAATTACGAGATAATCGAATATTATTATTGAGCCATAGCACAACATAACCTGCCATAAAACCAGCAATAATACCGCCTAAGAAACCTGCACCTAATTGTGCTGCTAATAAACCACCAATCATACCGGGCGCTAAACCTGGTCGATCCGCAATGGAAAAAGCGATGTATCCAGCCAATGCTGGCACCATTAATGAAAAACCCACTCCCCCAATTGTGGATAATACATAAGCTAATGTTCCTGCATTTTCAGCACTACCTGCATTAATCCCACCTAGAGCAAAGGCTAAAGCAATCAATAACCCACCTGCCACAACAAATGGCAACATGAATGAAACACCTGTCATTAAGTGCTTGTATGGCCCAACTTTCTTCACTTCATCATTTCCTGAAGCTTCTTCTAGTGCACTGCCTTTTTGTAACTTGGCATCTTTCAATGCTGTTTTAAGATATGTTTGTCCATCATTAATTGCCGCTTTAGTTCCTGATGAATATACCCGTTTGCCATTGAATCTTGAACGGTCTACTTCTCTATCAGCAGCGATGATTACAATATCTGCATTTGCAATTTCCTCAGCCGTTAAAGCATTTTGAGCACCGACAGAACCCTGAGTTTCAACATGAATCTTAATACCCAATGCTTCAGCTGCAATTTGCAATCCTTCTGCTGCCATAAATGTATGAGCGATCCCTGTGGGACAAGAAGTGATGGCGACAATATTAATCTCTTTTTTCTCTTCATTATTACGATCACTTCCCAAAGCTTCTGCCAATACCAATTCAGGGTTTTCCAGCACTGTAGAAATAGTGCTATGAGTTTGAGAAGTTTGCACAAACTGTTTTTTTACTGCATCAGATGTGTCGACCAATAAAACTGCATCATTTGTCTGTGGCTGTGACTTAAAGTCACACTTTGACTGCCCCTTCACAATGGCAACTTCGACATCCACATTGTGCATATTCGCAGCTTTTTTAAGTGCATTTTGCGCTAAAAATGCATTCACTTCAGATTGAGTTGAATCTATGATTATCCAAATTTTTTGTCTCATGTTCATCCCCTTAATCTTTCTATAATCACCTGAGCTGCATAAGCTTCTACCACTGATTTTTCCGGTAAAACTGGACCAATATAAGCCAACTTAGACACAGCAAATGCAGTCGCTAATCTCGCCACTCGTTCCAAATTACTATTTTCTTGTAAAGCAGCGGTAATGCCTGCCACCATTGCATCCCCTGCACCCACTGTCGTCAAAACCTGCGGAGCGTTTAAAGATGATTTTAACGCTTCATTTTGTGTAATAAATAATGCACCATCACCACCCATTGAAATCACAATGAGAGAAATGCCTGAATCAATTAAGTGTTTTGCTTCCGTAATGACATCTTCAATAGAAGATATTGTCTTACCGACCAAATCTGTAAACTCAACAATATTTGGCTTAATACAATACGGTTTCACTTGTGTTCTCAAAGCTTGCATTAACGCTGCGCCACTAGTATCCAAAATCACTTTAGTGGATTGTTCACACAGTTGATTCAACATCTCTACATATGCATTGTCGGCGCA
>CANRJX010000155.1 GCA_947631095.1 uncultured Wohlfahrtiimonas sp. | reverse complement strand
ACATCTGCCAATGAATCATATTGCTCACCGAAGCTACTTTGTGTATTGGTCCAACGTGCAACGCGACCATCTAACCCATCTAAAATCATTGATACGAAAATTAAGATAGAAGCTGTTCCATAACGCCCTTCTAATGCCAATAAAATAGAACTAAAGCCTGTCATCAAAGAAGCTGTTGTAAATAAATTTGGCAAAATATAAATCGCATTCTTTGAAAGATTACCTGTAATCTTTTTATTATTCATTGAAACCGCCTTATGATTGAAAACATGTATTATACATCCTTGATTAATTGAATCTATAGCCAATCCCAGTGAGCTGAACAGACATCAATTTATCTTCATTTTTCTGAGAAAAACTTATCAACACTATTCCACACATCCTGTGGATAATTATGTGTATTACTTTCTTTAAACATAGATAAGCTTTTAATATTTAAAGAGAAAAAAATCATGAGCATTTTTTTCTCTTTACACAGCTTATTTCAACTCTTTCCGCTTGAGAAAGGTCATTGTTTGTACATAGTTTAAGAAAAAGTAGAGATAGCTGATTGCCTCTTTTTCCGTCACTTCCCCAACAAATCGCTCAAAAATATCTGTTTTTTTCTTTTTCAATTCATCCAATACTTTTACAATATATTGCTCATTAAAGTCTACATTTTGTGCTAAATATTCAATCACATTATTTTTATCATAACGATGGTAATTATGATTAATAAACGCTGAGTATTCAGCTAAATCTTTCTGAGCCTTCACCAATAGGGGTGTTTTTTCCAGCGAGATAAATGGCTGTTTAATATTATCTTTATAACCCTCTATGAGTATTCTTAAGTGATTAGTCGCTTCTTCTACAGTTTTTTCAGGAATTTGACTCATAAATACTTTTGAATCTTCATAGTAATAAATAGTCGTAGTGATTGGTCGATTCAAGTGGACGGTATTAATAAGATGCGTAATGTATGAGTTGAATTGTCGTTTTTGATTCAATTTACTCACATAAACCATAAATTGTTGATTGCTATTAACGCCCATAACTGTACCTTCCAATTTAACATCATCAATCATGATGCTAATCGGTTGCTCTTTTCCATATTCACAACCTTTAAACTTAGCTTCCAGAACAATTTTTAAAATAGGCTCTATAAATTTACGCCAATCTAATTTTGCAAAAGCAAATTTTGGCAATCGTCCTTCTGCTTTATACCGCTCAAATAATTCATGATGGGCATAATCATGTAATAAATCATTAGAAATATCGTTATAAAATAATTCTTCCATTAATTCTAACTGCGCCTTATATCTTTCTAATGCATCTTGAGTCGCTAGTGAAAACAATTCATCATCATCAATTTCTTGAATATTTTTTTGAAAATAGTTAATGCCAAAATTTTGAATACTGTACTCTTTCAACGGATCTTTAAAAGCATCAATCAAAGATTTTATACTTATTTGATTAATTTCAGAATATTTAGGCGAATAATTATCTTCTTTTAATAGATATATAGATGGTAGCCAATCTTTTTGAAATGATTGAATTTTGCTACCTGCTTCAAACAATGATGTGCTGAACGGAGATAATGGATAATGGATCGTTAATTGTTCTGTGACAGATTTTTCATTACCTTCAGCAATTTCTTCTAAATAATGTTGTAATTCTTTCACAAAAAGCGATGGGAACATTTCGCTATTATTATGAATATTTTTGCCAATATAACTAATATATAATTTTTGTTGCGCCGATAAGATTGCTTCTAAAAATAAATATCGTTCATCATTCACTGTAGAACGATCTCCGCGTTGAGGATGAGCTTGCATCAAATCATATTCGGGATATTGTTTTCTATGAGGAAAACTGTCTTGATTCATACCAAGCATGCAAACTATTTTAAATGGAATTGAGCGCATCGGTACAAAAGTACAGAAATTCACAGAACCTGTTAAAAATCGCGACTCAGGTCTAAAAGATGACAAACTTTCATTTAAATGACGTTTTACTAAATGAATCGAAATAGTATCTTCAAATTGAATATTATTGCCTTCATCTAAAAATGTATTCCACATTGATTGCAAATACTGTAAACGCTGCTGTGTTTCTGGAGTATCGATATAAAAACATGTCCAAATCTCAGGTAAAATTACTCTCCACTCTTCTAAAGAGTAGGATTGTGCTAATGTTGTTTTCAATGAAATTAATGCATCAACAAAATCAGCCAAATGCCCCAAGATAATTGCATCTCCACCTTGGATATATGGAAATGCAATGACATTATCAACATCAATTGCTTCATCAAAACTGTAACCTAACAACAAACGTTTTAATCCCCACAACCAAGTATTTGTAAAGTCTTCTCTCACATGCAATTCTGCAAGATGTGCTTCATCAATACCGAATTTAATATTTGTATTTTCAATCCAAATTTTAATCAAGCTACGATCATCTTGGGTAATATTAAAGCGTTCTGCAAGTTCGGGAATCTCCAATAACATCAATAGATCTGTTACAGAAAAATGGCTCTCTTGGATCGATAAGAGCAACATAAAGGCATCTAAAATTGGTTCATTTTTTCCGAGTGTAAAATCGGATATAGAAAATGGTATCTGAGATTCTTTAGAAGCAGGAGAACCAAATACTGCTTCAATCATTGGCCGATAACGATCAATATCAGACACCATGACAATGATATCTTTGGGCTCCAAATCAGGATCATCATTAAAGGCATGCAATAACTGATCATACAATCCTTCCACTTCTCGTCGTTCACTATAATGAGAATGAAAGCTAATACTATTATCATCTTCAAATAATGAATACTTAGGCTCATTAATGTCTACTGCAGATAAATTAAATATCTCAGTTTGCACATATCCTAACAGCCCCTCTGTTGTTGGTTCACTGAATGCTTCTATTTCTTTAATGTTGTCATACTGAGACAATAAATGAATAAAATCTCGTCCAATTTTCCCAAAACTCGCAAGCATTGGATTACCATGGAATTCTAGCCATTGTTCTTGATCATCGGCATCAGTAAGAAATGAATCTTCAGGAATCTCCATAGATAACAAATCATGACGTTTTTCTGAAGTTTCAAAAATTATTCTTGGTATTTTTCTATTACGATATTGAGTGAGATCACCCCAATAATATTGAGATGGATTAGTAAAGAATAGATGAATATCTATATTCTGACTTAATATTTGCAACAGCTCTATAAACAATGGTGGAAGTGTCGAAATGCCAATCACAAATAATCTTGTAGGTATTTTAGGATCATCATAACGATCATTAGGGATATTCTTTAATAACTCTGCAATATTGGCTAAATAATATTTTGGAATGACTTTTTGATAAATTTTTTGCCATATCTTTTGTTGCCATAATTCATCCAATGAATCATTAAATAATAATTGATTCTTTTCCCAAGCAGAAAACCAGCTGGGTCTATAAGCCAAATACTTATCAAATAAACCTGCAATTTCTTCAGCTAGACTCATGGTTCTAATATCTTTATGCTCAGAAACTACACCGGATAAATATTTTTCCAAAATATCTAAATCATCCAATGATGAATGAATCAAAATATCATACACAGCCCAAGTCAGCGTTAACCTTGAGATTCTGAGATTAGTTTTTTGTCGTTCTTCATCAGTCAATAAATCTTCAATAATCGTGACTATTTGATTGATTGGAAATTCTAATCGAGTATGCGCAAATATATTATGATTTTCTGCAAGCGTGCTCTTAAGCCAGTTAGTCATACCACTGCTGTGAATAATAAAATATTCAGGTAATAAAGGATTTTTTAATGGCTCAGCTTGAATTATATAGCTTGCCATATATTGCAGAGAGTCTAAATGATTAGAATGATAGATGGTAAAAGTCATGGTCATTTCTTTTAATGATAATATAGCCTCATTGTAAGCTAAATTATGCATTTAATAATCATTACTGGAGTTTTTTATTATGATTAAAGTTTTATTTGTTTGCTTGGGAAATATTTGTCGCTCCCCAATGGCAGAAGCTCTATTTAGAGAAAAAGTTAAAGAGAAAGGATTAGAAGATAAAATTCACATAAGCTCGAGTGCTACTGGAGATTGGAACTTAGGGAAACCACCACATGAGGGTACACAAAAAATATTATTAGAAAATGGAATTTCAACAGCTGGAATGTTTGCAACAAGAGTCAGCAGCAAAGATTTTGATGAATATGACTATATATTAGGTATGGATCATAATAATATTCGTGATTTAAAAGCCTTACCACCTACTGATCAATACGATTCCAAAATACATCTGTTTTTAGAACCTTTAAAACACCCTCAACATACTGAAGTACCCGATCCTTATTACACAGGTAATTTTGAGTTGACTTATGAATTGATTAATAAAGGATGTGATTATTGGTTAGATTATCTAATAGATAAATATGATCTATAGTTTTACATCATAAATGCTTAAAGGGAGTTTAATGAAAACTCTCTTTTAAATGATCTTAAATAATTTAAATAATAACAAAAAGCCCGCTCTATGAGCGGGCTTTTCATATTAGACCCTGGAGATGACCTACTTTCACATGGGGAGGCCCCA
>CANRJX010000154.1 GCA_947631095.1 uncultured Wohlfahrtiimonas sp. | reverse complement strand
TCTGAATTAGTTAGGATTACTGTAAACACTGACAAAGCAGCGCAAGCTGTACCTGAGATTGTCAGTCGTTTAGCTAAATATGGTTATGATACACCTGTCATTGGTGATTTTCATTTCAATGGTCATAGATTGTTATCTAAAACCCCTGAATGCGCTGCAGCTTTAGCTAAATTGCGAATTAATCCTGGTAATGTTGGCCGAGGACAAAAGCGTGATGAACAATTTGCAAGCTTAATTGAAATGGCTGTGCGTTATCAAAAGCCGATTCGTATTGGTGTGAACTGGGGAAGCTTGGATCAAGAGGTATTGGCTAGACTCTTCAATGAGAATCAAGATAGAGCAATACCATTATCTAATGAAATGATTATGCGTGAAGCTATGATTGTTTCTGCATTAGAAAGTGTTGATTATGCTAAATCTTTGGGATTGAGAGATGATCAGATGATTTTATCTGTAAAAGTTAGTCAATGTCAGGATTTGATTTCAGTGTATGAAGATATTGCGAGTAAAACGAATTTACCACTGCATTTAGGGCTGACTGAAGCTGGTATGGGGACAAAAGGGATAGTTGCATCTTCTGC
Organism: uncultured Wohlfahrtiimonas sp.; assembly: GCA_947631095.1. Classification (GTDB taxonomy): domain Bacteria; phylum Pseudomonadota; class Gammaproteobacteria; order Cardiobacteriales; family Wohlfahrtiimonadaceae; genus Wohlfahrtiimonas. The sequence goes on along the minus strand of CANRJX010000154.1, from coordinate 4,101 downwards.
TGCATTGTCAGTAATTTTACAGCAAGGTATAGGGGATACAATTAGAGTATCGCTTACGCCATTACCAGGCGCACCGCGTACTGAAGAAGTTTTAGTTGGGAAAGATATTCTACAGAGCTTAGGATTTAGATTATTCTCACCAAAAGTAACAGCATGCCCAGGTTGTGGTCGTACAAGCAGTGATTATTTTCAGCGTTTAGCGCAGGATATTCAAGGGTACTTGGATAACATCATGCCAACTTGGAAAACTGTCTATCCTGGTGTTGAATCTATGGTGGTCGCTGTTATGGGTTGTGTTGTCAATGGGCCTGGTGAATCTAAGTTGGCGAATATAGGGATTAGCTTGCCGGGCAGTGGTGAAGCGCCTGTAGCACCGGTGTATGAAGATGGCGAAAAAACGGTTACTTTAAAAGGTGATCATATTGCAGATGAATTTATAGAGATAGTAAAACAGTATGTCGAAAGAACTTATGGATAGTGCAGAGAATCAAAAATCAGTTTATATGCGTGAAGTGCGTAGTTTTGTTAAACGCGAAGGGCGTTTGACTGCTGGGCAAGAGCGAGTATTGGAAAATAGTACATACTTAGTACAGCCAGAAATGATCGAAAAAGGTTTGGACTTAGATGAATTATTTGGTCGTTCAAATACTGAAAGAACATTAGAAATTGGCTTTGGTAATGGTGAATCACTCGCAACAATGGCAGAAGCTGCGCCAGAAAGAGATTTTTTAGGTGTTGAAGTGCATCGTCCAGGAGTTGGGCATTTATTATTAGAAGTTGAAAAACGTGGTTTGACTAATCTATATGCTTCTAACGATGATGCTGTTGAGTTGCTTAAGCATAAAATTGCAGATAATAGTTTTGATCGTGTGCAAATATTTTTTGCAGATCCTTGGCATAAGAAGAAACACCACAAAAGACGTTTGGTACAAACAGAATTTATTACGTTATTAGCAACAAAAATGACAAAAGGTGGGATTCTTCACTTAGCAACTGATTGGCAACACTATGCTGAACAAATGATGGAGGTTTTAACGGAACATCCAGATTTTGAAAATTGCTATGATGAATATGCACCACGACCAGACTTTAGACCTAAAACGAAATTTGAAGCCCGTGGAGAGAGATTGGGGCATGGCGTGTGGGATATCATGTTTAAACGCAAATAAAATTATAATTCATGTAAAATGACCGGATGATAATAAGAATAATATTTATATCTATCGCGTTACTTATATATCAGCCCATAGTTTGGGCTGATATATACTCCTATTTAGATGAATTCGGTCAGACTCACTACGTGAATTATCCTGTACCTGGTGGTAAATTAATACAGCGGTTATCCCCAATTCTAGATGATCAAGATGCAGTTGAAAACGTTCAACGATTACTAAGTTCTCCCAGATTTAGTCGAAAAGTTACAATGAAAGCTGATGTGACTGCTTTTCAGGGAGATTATCCTCAGCCAAAAGCTTTTTTAAATCATGGTATTAGTGCTGGAGAAGCGGTAATACAGCCTTTAATAAAATTGCCAAATATGAAGGGCAGAGATAGTTTTGCACCCTATATTGAGATGGTTGCTCGCCAATATAATTTGCAACCTGCTTTGTTGCATGCAGTAATTACTGTTGAGTCTGCTTATAATCCGAATGCAAAATCACATGCCAATGCACATGGCTTAATGCAGTTGATTCCTGCAACTGCTAAGCGTTTTGGTGTGGTTGATATTTATGATCCGATTCAAAATATGCAAGGTGGCGCTGCTTATTTACGTTTTTTATTGGATTATTTTGGTGATGTATCTTTAGCGCTCGCAGGTTACAATGCTGGTGAAGGAGCTGTGCGTAAATATGGTAATAAAATTCCGCCTTATAAAGAGACAATGAATTATGTACCAAAAGTGTTAGAGTATTATCAAAAGTATCGTGCACAAGGTTATTAAGTCAACAATATACAAGCGGTAGTAACATGTTAGGTTGGTCGTTGAGTAAGTTCTGATTTCAAATTATTATGAAAGGAGCAGTATTATGGCTACACAATTTTTAATGCCTTCAAAGAACATTATGGGTACAGGTGCTTTAGATCTCGCATATGATGAAATTAAAATTAAGGGATTTAAAAAAGTATTGATTGTGAGTGATGAAGGTTTGCAAAAAGCTGGAATCATAGATGATGTTGTTAAAGGGCTAAAAGATAAAGGCATAGACTCAGTTGTATTTGCAGGTACACAACCAAATCCTACGACTAAAAATGTTGAAGATGGTTTGGCAATCTTAAAGACAGAAAATTGTGATGCTATTATTTCATTAGGTGGGGGCTCACCCCATGACTGTGCCAAGGGAATCGCATTAGTTGCGACGAATGGTGGAAAAATTAATGATTATGAAGGTGTGAATGTTTCAAAGCATCCTCAATTACCATTAATTGCTATCAATACGACGGCAGGTACAGCATCTGAAATGACATATTTTTGTATTATTACAGATGAAAAGCGTCATATCAAAATGGCGATTGTAGATGCACATACAACACCAATATTATCAGTCAATGATCCCGAATTAATGAAAGGTATGCCAAAATCATTAACAGCTGCAACGGGCATGGATGCGTTAACGCATGCTGTTGAAGCTTATGTGTCCACAGCCGCAACACCAATTACAGATGCATGTGCTGTAAAATCTATTGAGATTATTCATAAAAACTTAAGGTCAGCAGTTAATGATGGTGATGACATGGCGGCAAGAGAGGCAATGGCATATGCACAGTTTTTAGCTGGTATGGCATTTAATAATGCATCTTTAGGGTATGTGCATGCAATGGCTCATCAGTTGGGTGGTTTTTATGACCTACCACACGGCGTATGTAATGCAATTTTATTACCGCATGTACAGGAATACAATGCTCAGGTTTCTGCTGGGCGATTAAAAGACCTTGCTGCGTGTTTTGAAATTGATACGCGTAAAATGAGTGATGAAGAAGGTGCTGCTGCATTTATCAAAGCCATTAGAGAGTTGAGTAAAGATGTTGGTATTCCATCAGGCTTAAAAGATTTGGGTGCGAAGGAGTCTGATTTTGCAACTTTGGCAGGAAATGCACTTAAAGATGCTTGCTCATTTACCAATCCTCGTAAAGGCGATGAGTCTGAAGTTATTGAGATTTTTAAAGCTGCATTTTAATAGAGATTCTTTCTTCTTATAGTATTAAAGCCTTCATATATATGAAGGCTTTTTTGTTGGCCTTAATGAATTCTATTTCTATGATTTATATTTGAATATCATTTTACTGTAGAATATTGTTTTATTTGAAATTCTATAAAGATAGTGATTAAGTGGTTAGTATGAAACAAAATCTAAATGATGATGAATTATGTACTTTAATAATAGAGGTTTTATCAAAAGCATTGCCAGAGTTAGAAGTGCGTGGTGGGGCAGATGAGCCTTTTTATGAAGCAGCTAAGAATGGTCAAAAAGCAGTTTTATATTTTCGAGATAACTATGTGCGGAGTTGTTTGCATGAATTAGCACATTATTGCCTTGCAGGAGATAAGCGTAGGAAGTTAGATGATTTTGGTTTTTGGTATGTTCCATGTGGTAGGAATGAAGAAGAACAAATTCAATTTGAGAAAGTAGAGTCAAGACCTCAAGGGCTTGAAAAAGCAATGTGTGAGGCTGTCGGGATTAAATTCTCGCCAAGCTTAGATGATTTTTCAGGTAGACCGGCATCGCCTGAGTTTTTACAGAATTTAGAAAATGCGTATCAAGAGATGTTGCATAATCCTCCCCCAACTGCAAACAAGGTATTAATTGCTTTAAAAGGCCTAAAGTCTTTTGCTCAATATTAATAACGCTATACAACTATAGGTATTGTGCACAATCAATATTGTTGTATTTTTGAGAAGAGAAATTATCTGTTTTATTGGTTATTGATACATAAATTACTTTTTTTGAAAATTATCGTAAAAATATTTTTTATTTATCTTATTGTTTTTGTTTGAATTATTCAGCCTGTTTTTGTGTTTTTCTGTAGTTGCTCAAAACTTACGCATAGATTTTGTTGACAGGTTGAGATTCTGGTCTATAATGAGCACCTCTTCTGAACGAG
>CANRJX010000153.1 GCA_947631095.1 uncultured Wohlfahrtiimonas sp. | reverse complement strand
CCTTTGAATATCATTGCACCAAAACGAGGATCAATCGGCAATAATGCCAATTTTCGACCCAATTGCGTTAAGCGCGATTCATCGTCAATCGCCTTAATCTCACGCAATGCCATGTAACCTTCTTTGATTTGACGAAGTTCAGGTGGCTCAATGAATGTAAAATCTTCTGGGTTACCCAATCGCAGATGTGCCATTTGTAAAATGACGGATGCCAATTGCGTACGTTTAATCTCAGGATCTAAAAATTCTGGGCGTGCTTCAAAATCCTCTTTGCTAAACAATCGAATCGCAATACCTTCACTTACACGACCACAACGACCACTTCGTTGATTTGCGGATGCTTGAGCAATCGGTTCGATTAATAAACGCTGTAAACGTGATCGTGAGCTGTAACGGCTGATTCGTGCAATTCCTGTATCAATCACATATTTAATGCCGGGAACCGTTAAAGATGTTTCAGCAACGTTGGTTGCTAACACAATTCTTAATTTATGATGCGGTGCAAAAATACGATTTTGTTCAGCATTGCTCAAGCGTGAAAAAAGTGGCAATACATCGTAATAACGGGAAAACTCCTTTTGTAAGACTTCCGCGGTATCTCGTATTTCTCGCTCCCCCGGTAAAAACACTAAAATATCGCCCGGTAATTCTCGCGCTAATTCATGCACTGCTGCAGTAATGCCTTCGATCATATCGAGATCATCACCATCTTCTTGTAACAATGGACGATAGCGAATCTCTACAGGATACGTTCTGCCGGAAACATTAATGATTGGAACGGTATGATGTGGCGTTTTAAAAAAGTTAGCAAACTTCTCAGGGTCAATCGTCGCAGAAGTAATAATAACTTTAAGGTCTTTTCGCTTTTCTAAAATTCGCTTTAAAATTCCCAACAAGAAATCTATATTCAATGAGCGCTCATGAGCTTCATCGATAATGATGACTTCATATTGGTTTAAATAAGGATCTTTGGTTAATTCCGCAAGCAAAATACCATCTGTCATGAGCTTCACAACGGTATTATCTTCGGTATGATCAGAAAAACGCATTTTGTAACCCACAAAGCCACCAATCGGTACGCTTAATTCTTCAGCGATACGATCAGCCACACTTCGCGCAGCTAGTCTTCTTGGTTGTGTATGCCCGATTAAGCCTTTCGCGCCATAGCCCAACTCCAAACAAAATTTGGCTAACTGTGTTGTTTTCCCTGAGCCAGTTTCACCACACACAACAATGACAGGATTTTTTTCTAATGCAGTCTTAATCTCATCTCTTGCCTGAACAATTGGCAATGATTCATTGTAAGTAATGGTCGGGAATTGTTTTTGTTTTGCTTCAACACGCGCTTGAGATTCTTGCATTTCGTGAGTTAAACGCTCTATGTCTTCTGTGGTTACATTTTGTTTTTTTCTTAATTGATGCAACGATCGACGAAAAAATTGTGCTTTTTTTAGCTCAACTTGTGGCAATAACTCATACAATGCTGATAAAGAATTCTGACTCATAACATATTCAGTAAAAATAAAATAAGGGCATAGATTATCATATCTATGCCCTTATTGATCTTTCTCTTATATTTCTGTAGATAAAAACTGTGACTCTAGTTCTTGAAATGATTGATCAAAGTTTTTATCCACATAATCTGATTGTTGCATTTAACATTAAAAGAGCTCAATTAAATTGATATTACACATTTAATTACTGCTAAATCTTTAGCTTTATTTTGAGACCCACTAAAGAAAAAAACTCTAAACCTTTTCGATTTAGAGTTCTTAGAAAAAATTATTTTTTCTTAGCTTTTTTAGCATCTGGGCCATTAACTGCATCTTTTAGACCTTTACCAGCTTTGAACGCAGGTACTTTAGATGCTTTAATTTGAATTGTTTTCTCTGGGTTACGTGGGTCACGACCAACGCGAGCAGCACGATCACGTACAGTAAAGCTACCAAAACCAATTAAAGTTACGCTGTCGCCATCTTGTAATGTTTCTTTGATAGTTTCCATTACTGCATCAACTGTTTTAGCTGCTGCTACTTTACTGATGTCTGCTTTTTCTGCAACTGCTGCAATCAATTCTGTTTTATTCATAAAATTACCTACCTAGTTATTATGTACAATATTAAACATACTGACCCCTCTCATTCTGAGGGATACAATATGCTTTATACGTTGCAATTACTGGCTAGTCAAGAAATTTAGCAGTGTTTCTCGGTTGTTTTGACATCACTCATAGGCAAAGTAAAATCTTCCAGACCGCTATATCTTTGAAAATCAACGTTTTTCTCAATACTCTTTACAAAAGAGTGTTGAATTACTTCATCAAAATGTGACACAGGAATGATGGTTAATTGCTTCTTAATTTCAGCAGGAATATCCTCTAAATCCTTGATATTTTCCTCAGGTATAAGGACTGTCTTTAAGCCTGCACGCCCTGCCGCTAATAATTTTTCCTTTAATCCACCAATGGCAAGAATATTACCACGCAGAGTTACTTCACCTGTCATACCAATATCTGAACGAATGGGTTGATTCAATAAAGCAGATAAAATCGCAACAGTAATAGCACCACCTGCACTCGGACCATCTTTTGGCACAGCACCTTCTGGCGCATGAACATGAATATCTAATTTATCTGCAAAATCATGTGCCAAGCCATAAGATTTAGCGCGTGAACGGATTAAACTCATCGCTGTACGCATTGATTCTTTCATCACATCACCTAAACTACCTGTTGTGATTAAAGCACCTTTACCTGGCATTACTTCAACTTCGATCCCAAGCAATTCTCCGCCCATTTGCGTCCAAGCTAAGCCATTGACATAACCCACTTGATCTTCTTTATCTTTTACACCAAAGCGATAACGTGGAACACCTAAATAAGATTCCAATAGTTTTTTCGTAATCGTTACTGGTTTATGATCATTAACAGCAGTTTTTGCTTTTTTAACATCTCCTGCTTTTTTCATAATTTCTTTAATAACTTTACGACAAATCTTGGCAATTTCTCGATCTAATGAACGAACACCTGCTTCTTTGGTGTATGAACGAATTAAATCCAGCATAATCGCATCAGAAATTTTAATTGAATCAGCTTTTAGCTTATGTTCTTTTAACTGCTTAGGTAACAAGTAATTTTGTGCAATATCTAATTTTTCAAGCTCTGTATAGCTCGATAACTCAATAATTTCCATACGATCACGAAGTGGCCCAGGAATATTAAAGCTATTTGCAGTTGCAATAAACATAACCTCAGACAGATCGACATCCACATCTAAATAGTGATCATTGAACGTAGAGTTTTGCTCAGGATCTAAAACCTCTAACATTGCATGAGCAGGATCACCTTTGTAATCCGAACCCATTTTATCAATTTCATCCAACAACATTAATGGATTCTTAGTTTTAGCTTTTGCCAGCATTTGCACAATTTTACCTGGCAATGCACCAATATAAGTACGACGATGACCGCGAATCTCTGATTCATCATGTACACCGCCTAAGCTCATACGGACTAATTCTCGGCCTGTTGCTTCTGCAATTGAACGTGCTAATGTTGTTTTACCAACACCTGGCGGGCCAATTAAACATAAGATGTTGCCTTTCACACTCTTCGTATGATTGGTTACTGCTAAATACTCTAAAATTCTTTCTTTAACTTTTTCTAAACCAGAATGATCTTTATCTAAACGATCTTCTGCTTTTACAATGTCATATTTCAAACGTGAACGTTTGTTCCATGGCATTTTCAACAACCAATCAATATAAGTGCGCGAAACAGTACCTTCAGATGACATTGCAGGCATAGATTTTAAACGCTTAAATTCTGCCAATGCTTTATCTTCAGCTTCTTTTGGCATTTTTGCCTGCAGAATTTTTTCTTCTAATTGATCCAATTCAGATAAGCCAGAATCATTGAGATCATCCAATTCAGAACGAATGGCTTTCATTTGTTCATTTAAATAGTATTCACGCTGATTTTTACTCATTTGTTTTTGAACAGATGCTTGAATACGATTTTGTGTTTCCAATACATCAACTTCATAAGTCAGCAATGAGACTAAATTTTTAACCAATTGCCCTAATGTCGGCTCTTCCAATACTTCTTGTTTTTTGGGAATGGACACTGGCAAATAGTTAATCACTTTAATGGCTAAACTTTTTAAATCATCTTCATGCTTAATATTTTTCAATAATTCTTCAGGTATTTTCGTTAATGTAGATATGTTATTGAATAAATTACGAATGACATTGCCGTATACTTTTGAAAGATTTTCTGATAAATCTTCTTCAATCGCATCAGTGACATAATCAGCTACGAAATAATCCAAATCATCTTCTTGATTAGCAACAATTTTGCGCACAGCACTTAATTTAATGCGTTCTTCAGTTTCGACTAAAACTTTATAAGTACCATCTTCTATTTGAACTTTTTGGATAATATGGCCAATCACGCCTGTATGATAGATACTTTCCATATCCATGGTATCGCTATCCATAGATGTGTGAGTAACTAAAATAACCTCATTATTAAAAGAGTCGGCTGCTTGTAAAGCGCCCATAGAAAGTGGACGACCAATCAGAAGTGGCACTGTTAAAGTAGGAAAAACCACTAAATCACGAATCGCAATAATTGGACGCTGATGAATTTCTTGGGAATGTGACATAATATAATAACGACTCCAAAATAATT
>CANRJX010000152.1 GCA_947631095.1 uncultured Wohlfahrtiimonas sp. | reverse complement strand
GTAAAAATGGATCCTGCATTCTTGAAGCGTTTCGTTAACGAAGGTTTCTCAGGTGGTGAGAAAAAACGTAACGAAATTCTACAAATGTTAGTACTAGAACCAACAACAATTGTTTTAGATGAAACTGACTCAGGTTTAGACATCGATGCGTTGAAAGTTATCTCTGATGGTATCAATACTTTACGTGATGAAAAACGTTCATTCTTATTGATCACTCACTATCAACGTTTATTAAATTACGTTTCTCCTGATGTTGTTCACGTTTTAGTAGACGGTGAATTAGTTGCAACGGGTGATAAGTCATTAGCACTTGATCTTGAGAAAAATGGTTATATCTCATACCGCGGTGATAATGCAGGCGGATCTCGTAAAGAATAAAGGAATTCAACATGTTACAAGCATTAGCGGATAATCTCCGATTAGAACGTTGGAGAGATACGCCTTTAAAACGAGTTTTAGCAACTGAGTGGAAAGGCGCAGTTTCTTCAAATCCACAACTTATGCCGACGCAACAAACAATGCCTGAAAAGTGCTTTGTATTGACGGTGGTTAATGGTGAAGTGAACACACAATGGTACAACGAAAGCTTAGTACCTGAAGGCGTTTTGGTAACTTTAGAAAAGGGTAAAATCCAGATCAAAGTGATTCCAAATACTGAAGTCATCACACCTTTTATCATCTATAACTACACTGATTCAGCCGATGCTGCGCATACAACTGAAATGAATATTTCTGTAGAAGTTGCTGAAGAGTCAAAGTTAACGGCTCTATTCATTGAAGCAGGTGATGGTCAATATTTAGCATCCACTAAAGTTTCTACGCAAGTAGCTAAAGCGGCGAACTTAAATTGGTTAAAAATCAGTTTAAATCCTGACCAAGCTTCTAGCTTCTACAACTTTGATTGTGACCAAGCTGAAGAGAGTTCAAGCACAATTTTGCATTACCAAACAGGTGGCAACGTTGTTCGCTCAGATCTTAACGTGCGTTTAAAAGGTGAATTATCTCACTCTAACTTTATTGCTTTAAACTTAGGTAAAGAGCAACAATCTTTAGAAAATGTGATGACACTTCATCATGAAGTTCCACATTGTACGAGTGAGCAAAACATCAAAAATCTATTAACAGATAGAGCAACTGCTGTATTTGACGGTATGATTAATGTTCATCAAGATGCTCAAAAAACAGATGCAAATCAAATCACCCGCTCAATTTTATTGAGTGATAGAGCGCGTGCAATGACGATTCCTCGCTTAGAAATCTATGCTGATGATGTTCGTTGTACACATGGTGCAACTGTTGGTTTCTTAGAACCAGAATCACTCTTCTACCTACGTTCTCGTGGTATTGAGCTACCAGAAGCACAAGCAATGCTTTTACTTTCTTATACCGCTGAATTCTTAGGAATGATCGAGCATGAAAATGTTAAAGATTGGATGCTTCATCAACTAGAAAAAGATTTAACGCGCGTTCGCCCTGCTTAATAAAGGATTTCTCATGTCAAAGATCAACACAATTCGCCAAGCTTTCCCTATTTTAAATGAAACTGTTCATGGTAAACCATTAGCCTTTTTAGATACTGGGGCATCAGCACAAAAGCCGCTGTGTGTGATCAATGCAGAGAAAGAAGTCTACGAGAAGTACTACGCTAATATTCATCGTGGCGTGTACTTCTTTAGTCAGGAATCGACAGAGCGTTACGAAAATGTTCGTAAAGTTGTATGTGAATTAATCGGTAGCCACGATCCACGTGAGATTATTTTTACCAAAGGAACAACTGAGAGCATCAACTTAGTTGCACACAGCTTAGGTAATTTACTCATTAATCGTGGTGATCGCATTATGATCACTGAAATGGAACACCATGCAAACATCGTTCCTTGGCAAATGCTTTGCCAATCAAAAGGCGCTGATTTAGTGGTTGTGCCTGTTTTAGATGATGGTAGCTTAGACATGGATTTTCTCCATGCAAATTTAGATGAAACTGTAAAAATTGTTGCAGTCACACAAATCTCTAATGCACTCGGTTCAATTAATGACATTCCTGCAATCACTAAAAAAGCTCATTCGGTGGGCGCTAAAATTTTAGTGGATGGCGCACAAGGTATTGTTCATGAGCCATTAAACGTTACAGAATTAGACATCGATTTTTATGTATTTTCTGCACATAAACTCTATGGTCCAACTGGCGTGGGTGTTTTATACGGTAAAAAAGATTTATTGAATGCAATGCCTCCGTACCAAACGGGCGGCGATATGATTGATGAAGTAACATTTGAAAAAACCACATTTGCACCTTTGCCAAATAAATTTGAAGCTGGCACACCGAATATTGCAGGTGTGATCGCTTTTGAAACCGCGATTCGTTTTGTGCAAGAAGTGGGTTTTGATTTCATCAAAGAACATGAAAAAGAATTATTGGATTATACAACTGCGGAATTATCAAAGATTCCTGAAGTTCGTATCATCGGCACTGCTGAGAACAAAGTAGGCGTGATCTCATTTGTGATTCAAGGTATACATCCGCATGATATCGGCACTATGCTTGATCATTTCGGTGTTGCAATTCGTGTGGGTCACCACTGTGCTCAGCCAATCATGAAACGCTTTGGCGTTCCTGCCACTGCACGTGTTTCATTCGGCATGTACAATACTAAAGCTGAAGTTGATCAATTGATCGATGGCTTAAAGAAAATTATTGAGATGTTTAGTTAATAGATAGCTTAATTAATCCGAATATAAAAACCCCAGTCAATGATTGGGGTTTTATTTATAGCCATGTATAATAAAAAAATTAAATAATATATTTGGTAAATATTATGTCTGAAAAAATTATCATTAAAAATTTTGGTGGTATTCAAACCTTAAATGCTGAATTTAAACAACTAAATATTTTTATTGGGCAACAAGCTTCAGGTAAAAGTATAACGGTGAAGTTAGTATTTTATTTTAAAAATTTACTTGCGGATATTATTGATAATGTTCTCACAGATCAAGACTTGAGAGCATTTAAACAAGAGCAGATGAATAAGTTTACAGTGTTTTTTCCAAAAGAATGTTGGGGAAAATCACCATTTAACATTACTTATCTAATAGATGATACTATTTCTATTGATATTCATTCTGATGAAAATAATAAACTTAAACTAATATTCTCTAAGGAAATTACTACAACATATCAAAAGCTTAGAAAGTTTTATAGAAAAGTTTCTGATGATCATGATGATAACTCAGATGAATTTATCATCACAAAAACTCAGCAACTCATGCGAAGAGATATTCGACAAAAAGTATCAGAACACTTCTCAAAAATGTCTCCCAATATTGATGAAATTGGAACATGTAATAATTTTTTCATTCCTGCTGGACGAAGTTTTTTTGCAAATCTACAATCAAATATTTTTTCTTTTTTAAGTGATAATCAGACTATAGATCCATTTTTAATAGAATTTGGAGCTCATTATGAAACTTTTAAGCGCTACTATAATAATATTTTACATAATATGAATAAAAATAGAACAGATATTAATGATTTAATTTTCGAGATATTAGGATCAAGTTATTCACACGACAAAAAGAAAGATTACTTAATACATTCTGATCATCGTAAGGTCAATCTTGCTAATGCATCTTCTGGGCAACAGGAAACATTACCACTAATAATTTTCATATACATATTGCTATTAGAAAAATTAGTATTCCGCAGAAATAAAATTACACTTTTTATAGAAGAACCGGAAGCTCATTTATTTCCTACCGCACAAAATACTATTACTAAATTACTAGCTCGCTTATGTAATTCTACTAAATATGATATTCAAATATTTATAACAACTCATAGCCCTTATGTTCTTTCATCCTTTAATAACTTATTTCTTGCTGGTCGTATAGCACAAACAAAATCAGAAGAAGTAGATAAATTAATAGATCAAACTGAACAATTACAAATCAGCAATGCAGCTATTTACTCACTGCATAATAAAACAAATTACAATATAGTAGATAAAGAGCTAGAACTCATTGATGCCGCTGAATTAGACCGTATCTCAGATACAATAAATGATACATTTTCTCAATTATTAGATATTGAATCCGAGATTGCATATGATGAATAAAGCCTGTGTTGAGATTATAAGTCATCCAATTATTGTGGTAAAAGATAAAAAAAATCCTCAAAAAATGATTTTTTCAAATCCACATGGAATTTCTGTAGAAAAAATATCAGTTGATGGATGTTACATAACTGACCAAGCAGAAGAAAAATGTGATTTTTTAATTAGAACAGCACTAGAACATTATGTAGAACTAAAAGGCTCAGATCCAAAAAAAGCTCTCAGCCAAATATTAAATACAATTAAGTTAATAGGTGATAAATCAACTATCAGTAAACTAGGATTTATTATATGTAATAGAGTACCAAGAGCTTCTACTAGTAATCAGCTTCTTGAAGCAACCGCAAGAAAAAATGGATTAATATTGAAAATTAAAACAGCTCAATATGAACATACTCTAGTCAAATAAATAACATTGATCTTATTATATTTAATGAAAAGCGAATCTAGCTAGATTCGCTTTAGCATTCTATAACACATGCTTTTATTATTTTATTCATCATTGAACATTTCTACTCACCCCAATAGAAATATTCTTGCTGACTACAATTCATTCACTCGTATAATAGTATTCCTTACTGAATTCACTGAGTACTTGCCATGACGACTACTGTACATAATGCAAAATTTGGCT
>CANRJX010000151.1 GCA_947631095.1 uncultured Wohlfahrtiimonas sp. | reverse complement strand
GCTTGTCCAATCGTTGATTCAGAATGCCGGTGTGCTTATAAGAATTACTTTGCTTTTTATGTCTATGATTCTGGCAAGGCGCTTTTAAAAGAGAGTACGTTAGCCACAATTGCGCATGATCTTAGGTCAAGAAATATTATTTATCATAAGGTCTTATTGCCACTTCCTAGAATAAAGTTGGATATGGAACTTATTGAGGGTTATTACGTTTCCCCTTTGGATAAAAGAGATATGTTTCGAGGGGAATTATTAAAAGCTTTTGAGAATGGCGTTAGGGTTAAAAATTGTTTTTTATGTAAATATCATGCTGAAAATAGATATGGAAGTGGAATCTATTGTCGTGCTAAGAAGATGGCTTGTTCTTCTAACTTTGCGGCACAGTGTGATTGGTATCGGGAGGGATAGGATATTTCGTTGGAATCTTACAAGCATCTGCATAATCTAAGCAGATCCCTAGGCAGATAAATTGTAGAATTACAGCTGGCTGTTCATATCAAAACAATAGGCGCTCCAGACATTGATGCGGAGTGCTTTATCAAGGGCTTTAATAATGTGAATATATCACCCCCTGTTGTGTTGTTTTTCAGAAGGTGATGAGGGTTAGAGTGTTTGAAAAAGAGTTTGTAATGTATGAATAAACCAAGCTCTAGCTTTTAAATCATCATGCTGACGATGCCAATTAGCGCTAATATTGAAGCTATTAACGGCAAAAGGTAACTCAAAAATATTCACATTGCTATTTCTTTCATATACTTTAGCTGCTCGTGAGGGAAGGGTAACTAATAACTCAGAGCTTGTGATTACATCTTGCAAAACACTAAAGTGTGGAAGTTCTAATATGATTTTTCTTTTTAAACCTAACTCTTTCAGCCTTTGATCAACTTCGAGATGTCCAGTAGATGATTTAATCGCAGCATGCTTTTCTTGTAAATATTGCTCTAAACTGAGTTGACCTTGTATACGAGGGTGATTTTTGCTCACTATACACATATAGCGCTCTTCAAATAAGTTGCGAGACTCTATTCTTGGCATCACTGTATAACTACTATTAAATACAGCGACATCTAAAAAACCTTCTACGAGCCATTCCTCTACTTTTTTAGATCTGATTTCTTCTACTTCAATTTTAATAAAAGGCGCTTCTTTAGAAAGATATTGAATAAGAGAGGGTAATAAACAAATTTCCCCTAGGTCAGATAATCCTAAACGAAATGTGAGAGATGAGGTTTTAGGATCAAACTGTTGTGACGCAATAATGGCTCTTTCAATATCAATGATCGATTGGCTAAAGCTAGGATAGAGACTTTGGGCTAATTTGGTTGGTTTGACACCAAATTTATGGCGCTCAAATAATGGATCATTTAAAAATTTACGTAAGCGATTAAGATTATATGTGACTGAGGGCTGACTCAAATGTAATTGCTCAGCAGCTCGGCTAATATTGCCGGTTTCATAAATAATAATAAATATCTTAATAAGACTTAAATCAATCAATTGGCATCCCTCAATATCATTCCTCAATATAAATGAAAGAGGATTATTCCTCTTTCATTTTTTTAGCCTTCTACAGATCAAGATCTTGATCTTGAGTTTTTTAGACGAAGGTAAATCAGTGATACACTGGCGGCTGAGATTATGCAAGGAATAGTCAGTGCGATAAAGTTATAGTTAATGGGTAAGCTTAGGCTTAATAACCAACCACAAAGAATAGGGCCCAAAATAGCACCTAGGCGTCCAACACCTAATGCCATTCCTAAGCCCGTAGCTCGAATATTAGATGGGTAGAATTGTGACATATAAGCTAATAGTAAAATTTGCCCACCAATTGAAGCTGCGCCTGCGATTGCAATACATATATACAAGATAAAAATAGGCAGATTATAACTGAGCAGGAATAGGGCAACAGCTCCGCTTAAAAAGAGGGACATGAGCACTTTAGCCAAATTAAAACGATCGGCTAAATACCCGCCACCAATCGAACCTAACATTCCCCCAATATTTAAAGCTAAAAGAAAGACTAAGCCGATTGATAAATCGTATCCGGCTTCAATCATCAGTTGGGGTAACCAATTTCCTAACGCATATACTAAAACTAAAGCCATAAATACGCTGCCCCAAAATAAGAGTGTAATAGGTCCTCTATTTTCTGTAAATAAATCCTTCATAGGCATTTTAGAGGGTGCTTGATTTTCATGATGTAAACTAATTTGTGTGTGAGGTGTTAAGGTAATATTTTTATCAATCTGTTTAAGAATATGAAATGCTTTTTCAGTTTTATCACGACGCACTAAACAATCTATAGATTCTGGTAAAAGTCGCCAAATGATTGGTAGAAGTAATAAAGGCAATCCTCCTAAAAAGAACATAATTTGCCAACCGAATAATGGCACCAACCACAATCCTAATAAAGCTGAACACATTCCACCGATAGCGTAACCACTAAACATCAATGAAACTAAAGTTGCGCGTAGTCTTTGTGGTGCATATTCGCTCATTAAAGCAATAACATTGGGCATGACACCGCCTAAGCCAAGGCCTGCAATAAAGCGATATATACCAAAGTTCTGAGGGCTTGTTGCGTATCCACAAAATAGCGTAAAACTACTGAATAAACATATACAAAAAATAATTATTTTTTTGCGAGTAAACCCATAAGCTTCTAATTTATCACTTAAACTTCCAAAAATAATAGCGCCAAACATCATTCCAAATAGAGCAAGACTGCCAAGAAATCCAGCTGTTAGAGCATCCATTTTCCATTTGACCATCAAGTCAGGTAATGCAACGCCATAAATGACTAAGTCATATCCATCAAAAATAATAATTAGGGCACTTAGTAAAATTACCCGCCAATGAATCCCCTTCAGTTGAGCATGATCAATAATTTCATTTGCATTAATAGTTTGTATCATCCATTTCCCCTTAGTTATATTTTTATTGTTTTTAATATTATTTATTTTTTTGTTTTCAACTTGTTAGTCAATGCTTTTTTCGCTACTTTAATATCATCCTCAAGAGAATGCGCCCATAACCAATCAAAGTGATTTATTAACTGTTGTCCTATCGATTTAAAATCTGAATATTTAGAGGAATATAATTCATAAATCTCTCCTGATTCGCGCGATGTATTTTGAACTTTTACGGCTCGCTCTAAGCGTATTTGCTCATATATATCGGAGACAAACTTAATAGACTTATTGGTGAGCTCAGGATTTTCTAATAAGTTCGCTAAAATTAAGGCATCTTCTAAGCCTTGTCCGGCACCAGCACCTTGATGTGGTAACATCGCATGAGCGGCATCGCCCACAAGCACGACGTTATTCGTTTTATTTTTATAAGTGGGTAAAGGTTGAATTTCATGTAAAGCCCAAATTGTGGGAGAATCTATTAAGTTTAGTAAGGCTTTGCAGCTATCACTCCAATCAGCAAAATCATCAAGCATTGTTTGTTTGGATGCCGGTAAAGTCCATGGGGTGTTTTCAGCGAGTACAGTTTGGTCTCTGTCTGATTTAAATGCTACGATATTGATCTCTTCCCCTTGTCGAATTGGGAAAGTTAAAATATGTTTATCTTTACCTAAAAACATCTGAGGGATATCGGCAATTTCTATATTACTTCCCATTTTTTCAATGGTTTTTTTAAAATCTTGAAATTTAATAATGCCTCGATAAGCCCAAGTGCCAGAAAACTGAGGCTCGATACGAGGTAATTGATGTGAATCTAGGACATAATTACGAATAACTGAGTGAATACCATCACAGCCAATGACATAATCAAAGTTAGCCTGTTGAGCATCTGTAAATGTAATCGTTACTTCATCTTTATGAGCTTCAATTTTTTGTACTCGTTTATTAAAATGCACATTTTTTTGTGAAACCAATGGAATTAAGGCTTCTAAAAAATCTGCGCGATGCACAGAAGACTGACCTACATCTGGTGCAATAGAGGCTGATAGATATTCATCTGTATACCCATTACGCCATTGAAACCAGATATCAGTAAAAGGTGCTTTAACTTTATCCGCTATGCTTTCGTACTCATTTGCTAATCCTAATAATTGAATTGCCTTTACAGCATTTGCACCAAAAGAAATACCTGCTCCGATTTCTGAAAATTGAGAAGCAGATTCATAAAGATATACTTCTAAATTTTTGTTTTTAATTAATTTTGTTGTGAGTGCTAATCCAGCAATACCCCCACCAATTACGGCTACTTGAATTTTCTTTTTCATATTAAATCCTCCAATGAAATTTTCTTGAATTTTCATCATCGTTTATTTTTTGCGATATATCCAATTGATATTTGATATATATATCTATCAATTATGTTGATATATTTGTGTGCCTAATATTCATGATTTTAAAAAATATATGTATTTTTCTACAAGAGTACAAAATGGGAAATTCGTACTCTATATAAAGTAAAGATTTCTATACACAAGGCCCACTATTTGATATAAGGAACAGTGGGTACAGAGTGTTTTACTATCAATCCCAAAGCGTTGTATCGCCATTCTTGGAGTCTTTAAACAGATATGACTAGTCAGTGGAAAGACATAGCGAGACTTAGGATTTAGCCTTTTCGTTTGATCGAGAACAGATAGATGATGAGAGGTGAGAGGAGTAATTTGGCCACGTTTCATTTTCATTCTTTCAGCCGGTATTGCCCATAGATTATTAGCGAGATCAAATTCATTCCAAGTAGCTTTACAGCTTTCTTGAGCTCTTGTCATAGTTCTAAGGATGAATTCGGTGCATA
>CANRJX010000150.1 GCA_947631095.1 uncultured Wohlfahrtiimonas sp. | reverse complement strand
CTTCATCCAATTCAGCTTCAATCATTGCTTGACGACCATTGGCATAATCCGCCTGATAAGCATTACGATTACCTGATAACTCAGAGTTTACAGCTTCTCTAAATGGGCCATAAAATGCTGATGAAAACTTAATCGCATGAGCCAAAATACTCACATGTTCATAGCCCGCTTCATCCAATGCTTCACGAATAGCTGTGATTTGCCCATCCATCATTGCTGATGGCGCGAGCATATCAGCGCCTGCTCTTGCTGCTGTCACAGCTTGCTTGCCTAAATTTGCAATTGTTTCATCATTTTTTACATGACCATGCTCACATAACACGCCACAATGCCCATGATCAGTATATTCACAAAAACAAATATCAGGGATGATCACCATATCAGGTGCAGCCTTACGGATTGTACGAATCATACGTGCCAATAGACCTTCATCACTCCAAGTATCGCTGCCAACAGCATCTTTATGATGAGAAATACCAAATGGCATGATGTACTTAATGCCCAATGCTGCAAGCTCTTTAACTTCTGCTTCTAACTGAGATTCAGGGTAACGATAAACGCCCGGCAAAGTTTTTAACTGAATCGCTTCTTCCAATCCTTCTTCAATAAAAATCGGATGAATTAAATCATTCAATGAAAAAAAACTTTCTTGTACCATCTGACGAATAGCAGTATTTCTGCGTAAACGACGAGGACGATACAAAGGATTAACTGTAGTCATATTTTTCTCCTAAAACTTTTGATTTTGTGCACGCTGGCGAAGTGCATGATCTAACAAGGTAATGGCCATCATCGCTTCCGCGATTGGCGTTGCACGAATTCCCACACAAGGATCATGACGACCTTTCGTCACAACAGTAACATCCTCACCGTGAACATTGACGCCACGACCTTCTAAGCGCAAGCTTGACGTTGGTTTTAATGCAATTCTTGCTACGATTGGCTGACCTGATGAAATACCACCTAAAATACCACCCGCATGATTACTTAAAAAGCCATCTGTGCTAGTAATTTCATCACGAAACTCTGTGCCTAATGCTTCCACGCAATCAAAGCCATCACCAATTTCAACGCCTTTTACCGCATTAATGCTCATTAATGAATGCGCTAATTCTGCATCTAAGCGATCAAAAATAGGCTCGCCCAACCCCACTGGAACACCTTCCGCGATCACTGTCACTTCTGCACCCACAGAATCACCAGACTTGCGAAGTGCATCCATATAACTTTCTAAACCAGCAACATCAGCTTCACACGGCCAAAAGAAAGGATTTGTTTCAATCACAGATGAATCAAATACGGATGGTTTATTTGGGCCTAATTGTGATAAAAACCCGAAAATTTTGACACCAAATTGTTCAGCAAGTACTTTCTTAGCGATAGCACCTGCCGCAACACGCATTGCTGTTTCACGCGCACTAGAGCGACCACCGCCACGATAATCACGAATGCCATATTTAGCATGATAAGTATAATCTGCATGGCCAGGTCTAAACTGATCAGCAATATTGCCATAATCTTTTGAACGCTGATCTTCATTGCGAATCAACAATGCAATTGGTGTCCCTGTTGTTTTACCTTCAAAAACACCTGATAAAATTTCAACCAAATCATTTTCACGACGCTGAGTTGTATGACGCGATGTACCTGGCTTACGGCGATCCAAATCTACCTGTAAATCTTCAACAGTTAATTCGATATTTGGTGGACAACCATCAATAATCGCCACTAAACCTGGGCCATGACTCTCACCAGCCGTTGTGACGGTAAATAATTTACCAATACTATTTCCTGACATAATGACCTTTGATGCAAAATAATAACTTAAAAATTATACCTATTTAGAGAGTGCTTTTGTGCAAATCATCTCTATACTTTTTTCAGCAACCAGTTTTTACCTTCAACCATTCGAGTGATCAACATCGCACAAACATTATTCCCTGTTGAATTCAAAAGTGTCGCGGGGATATCGATGATAATACTAATTACTAAAATAATCCCAACATATTCCACCGGCACACCAAATAATGTACAAATTAAAACCTCTGCAGTTAAACCACCACTTGGAATAGCACCGATCACAATTCCCACTAAAAGGGCAACCACAATCACTGCGATAAACATCATCGGTGAATTAAATGGAATACCAACTAATGATAATAAAAATAGTATTTTAAAAACGCCGCCTAAAACAGAACCATCTTTATGGGTATTGGCGCCAAGTGGTATGACTGTTTCCGCGATATCATCTGGCACTTGAATTTTTTTAACTGCTAATAAATTAACGGGAATACAAGCCGCGCTCGATGTTGTAGCCATTGCCGTTAGTGCTGGCGTCAAAACAGTTGCCCAAAAAGCTTTAACGCCTAATTTCCCACCTGAAAGCCAAGCATAGATCGTATTTAACCCAAAAAATGCAATCACAGTAATGATGAGATATAAAATCAAAACTTGTGCATAAGCGCCGACAATCTTAGGCCCTAATTCACCCACAACATCTGCAAAGTAACAACCCAAACCAATTGGTGCAGCATACATAATCAAACGCACTAATTTTAAAATTACTTCCATTCCAGAATCCAATAAATTAGCAATTGGACGACCTTTATCACCCGCTAATAAAATTGCAATGCCTAAAAAGAATGAAAAAATAATTAACGCCAAAAGATTATTTCTTCTGAATAAATCCAAGAAATCACTTGCAGTTAATGTTCGCACTAGCATCTCACTGATACTAACTTGCTTTATATCTACACTTTTACCTGACAAAGACATTAATTCTTGCAGATTAAATCCTTTCACTGGTTCATACCAAAGAAAACCAAGGTAACCAATAATGGCAATAACTGTTGCTGTACCAACAAATACTAATAATGCACTCAATAGAATTTTCTTTAATCGTGCCGTTTGATTTGTTTTGGTAATGGAAGAGGTGATGCTGAAAAATACTAATGGGACAATTGTCACAAATAGCATATTTAAAAAGAGTTGCCCAACTGGCTTAAATGAAGAAGAGTTTAAATTAAATGTGGAACCAAAAATCGAAAATGCAATACCATCTGTGCCTAAGAAATACCCAATGCTACCACCAATAATGATTCCTATAATGATACTGAATGAAGAGATATAGTTTTTTAAAAATGTCATGACATTTATCTTTTTATAATATTAATAATAAAAAAGCACACTTTTTGCATCTAACAAAAAATGTGCTTTTAAAGTTTGCTACAAATTATGGTTCAACATGTAAAGAAAATTCATCATGTAATACACGAATCGCCAATTCAGCATATTTGCTTTCAATGATCACGGAAACTTTAATTTCTGATGTTGAAATCATTAAAATATTAATTTTTTCTTGTGCCAAAGCATGGAACATACGGCTAGCAACACCACTATTTGAACGCATACCAACACCAACGATTGATAGTTTAGCAATGTCAGTACGTCCAATAACATCTCTTGCATTCATGCTATTGGCAACTTTTTTAGTGATCACTAAAGCACGTTCATAATCAGGTGCATTCACTGTAAATGTAAAATCTGTCGTGCCATCTTGGCCAACGTTTTGAACAATTAAATCAACATCAATATTTTCTTGACCAATAGCATCTAAAATATTAAACGCGATGCCTGGTGTATCTGGCACACCTAAAACTGTAATTTGTGTTTCGTCACGATTTAGCGCAATGCCTGTAATGATTTCAGATTCCACGTATTGTTCCTTCTCTTCAAACGTAATTAATGTGCCTTCCCCTGGTTCTTCTAATAATGAAGACAATACACGCAGAGGAACGTTGTATTTACCCGCCAATTCAACTGAGCGGATTTGTAACACTTTTGAGCCTAAACTTGCTAATTCAAGCATTTCCTCAAAAGTAATGGTGTCTAATTTTCTCGCTTTCTTTTCAATTCTTGGATCAGTTGTGTAAACGCCGTCAACATCAGTATAGATTTGGCATTCATCAGCTTTAAATTGCGCAGCCAATGCCACTGCTGTAGTGTCTGAACCACCACGACCTAAAGTAGTGATCTCACCATCTTGAGTTACGCCTTGAAAGCCAGCAACCACAACAACATAACCTTCATCTAAATCTTTACGCACTTTATCTTCAGCAATGCATTCAATCTTTGCTTTTGTATGTACGTTATTCGTTAAAATTCCAGCTTGAACACCCGTATAAGATTTTGCCTTAATGCCCATCGAGTTCAGCATCATACTTAATAATGCAACAGTTACCTGCTCTCCTGTAGAAAGCAAAACATCCATTTCACGACGGTCTGGGAATTGATCAATAGCGTGAGCTAAATTGAGTAAGCGATCCGTTTCACCAGACATTGCTGATAAAACAATAATGAGGTCATCACCCTTATCTTTGAATTTCTTTATTTTATTAGCAACGTTACGAATTCTTTCAAGGTTTGCGACCGATGACCCACCAAATTTTTGTACTAATAAACTCATAAAGATCTCTACTCTCAATAAAAATGTAATTACAGAAAAATGCTTACGAAACTGCTATATAAAATAGGCAATCATAGAAGAATAGCGAGAACACTATACAAATTCAAATATTTTTTAATGTCGTATATCAGTAATTGCTGATACACCCATTTTTTCTGATCTTAAGTAGCTAATTAATGCGCTAGCGGTATCTTCAGCGGTACTTAACTTGCCTGTTTTTTTATAGTCAATGAATTTATCTAAATTTGGGAATAACTCTTCTGTGCTACTGCGAATCACAGACTGCATATCAGTATCGATAATTCCAGGGGCAATTGATGT
>CANRJX010000149.1 GCA_947631095.1 uncultured Wohlfahrtiimonas sp. | reverse complement strand
ATTGCTAAACTAACAGAAGTCATTTTAGGTGAACGCTCAAGCTATGCTGTAGAAATTCTTCATGGATTAAAGAATGGAGATCAAGTTGTCAAAGTTGGTCAAGCTCGCATCAGAGATGGTTCAGTGATTGAACCTATTCATCCTAAATAATCTTGGAGAATCATAATGAAAATATCTGATGTCTCCATTCAAAGACCTGTATTCGCGATCGTTATTAATATTTTAATCATCTTATTAGGAATTGTGGGCATGACTCGCATGAGTATCCGTGAATATCCTAATATTGACTCCCCAGTGATAAGTATCCGTACAAATTATAGCGGCGCCAGCCCTGAGATTATTGAAACACAAGTCACTAAAGCAATTGAGGATGCTGTAACAAGCATTGATGGCATTGAATTTATGACTTCAATGTCTCGTCGCGGCAGTTCTTTTGTTAACATAACCTTTAAACCCAATAAAAATATTGAAGAAGCCGCAAATGATGTCCGTGATCGCGTCGCTCGTGCAAAGCGGCAACTACCAGATGATGTTGATGAGCCGATTATCAATAAAAGTGACTCTGATGCTGATCCCGTGATGATTTTGACTCTGACAAGTGAGAAGCTTTCCTCGATAGAGCTCACAAAAATTGTTGATAACAATATCACCCCTCAAGTTGAGCTTTTAGAAGGCATTTCTAATTTACAAATTTGGGGCGGACGTGATCCTGTTATGCGAATATGGCTAGATCCAGAAAAAATGGCATCTTTTGACATTGCCATTTCAGATATAGAAACAGCTCTTCGCACACAAAATGTTGAAATCCCAGCAGGTACAATCAAAAGTAACGCAAGAGAGCTCGCAATTGTTGCACAAACTGATCTAAATTCAGTAGATGAATTCAACAACATCATAGTGAAAACAACGAATCGTGGTGGCGATGGTAATCAGCACATTGTCCGCTTAGGTGATCTTGCAAATGTTGAATTAGGAGGCATAGAAGAAACCTCTAGACCTCGCATGAATGGAAAACGAGGCGTTGGCATCGCGATTATTAAACAATCTGTGGCTAACCCATTAACAATTTCGGCAGAAGTTAGAGACATCATCCCAAAACTACAAGAAACGCTCCCGGATGACGTTAAATTAGAAATCAGCTCTGATAACTCAGTATTTATCAATAAATCACTACAATCAGTGTATTCAACAATTATTGAAGCGCTCATATTTGTTGGCATTATCATTTTCTTTTTCTTAAGAGATTGGCGCGCAACGATAGTGCCCATGGTCACTGTACCAATTGCTCTAATCGGCACCCTCTTTGTGATGTACCTTTTGGGCTACTCCATTAACACATTAACCATGCTTGCTTTCGTTTTGGCAATTGGGCTCGTGGTAGATGATGCAATTGTTATGCTAGAAAACATTCATAGACATATAGAAGAAGGTGTATCTCCGATTAAAGCTGCATTTATTGGCTCTAGAGAAATCGCATTACCCATCATTGCAATGACAATTACTTTAGCAGCAGTATTTTTGCCTTTAACATTCAGTGAAGGCCGAATAGGTCAATTATTTATTGAATTTGCTGTCACACTTTCGATTGCGGTAATCATTTCAGGTTTCACAGCTTTAACGCTATCACCAATGATGTGCTCTCGTTTGCTCAAAAAAAATGAGAATAAAGGTAAAATTTTTAATTATATCGAAGCTAAATTTGACTCTTTTACCTTGGGTTATACCAAACTCCTTAATTGGATTTTACCTAAATCACTCTTAGTGATCATTGGTATGCTCATCACCTTAAGTTGTACTTACTTACTGTATATGCAATTACCAAAAATGCTTTCACCTACAGAAGATCGTGGTTTTATTAGAATTTCAGCCATCACTCCTGAGGGTGCAACAATTGATTTTACTGATCGTTACTTTACTGAAGTTGAGGAGCTTTTAATCAATGAGCTACCAGAAGCTACAGTATTTGTTGTCTCAGGTGTTGGTCCTGGCGGAATTGGGAGCATAACATTGCAAGACTGGGATTTACGTAGTGAATCACAAATGACAACCGTGCAAAAATTAAATAAAGAATTACAAAATATCGCATTAGGCTTAAGGGTATTTGCTAGCAATCCTCAATCACTAGGACAAGATAGCCGTTCAAAAGAGGTTGAGATAGTTGTGCGATCAACAACATCTTTCGAAGAGCTAGATCAAAATGTCACTAAAATTATGGAAGTCTTAAATGGCAATCCAAAGTTAGTCACACCAGATAATGACCTACGATTAAATACGCCTCAATTAGAGGTCGATGTCGATCGCGAAAAACTTGCCTTACTGGGCATAGATGTGAATGCTGTTGGACGCGCTCTTGAAACAGCATTGGGCGGCCGTAATATCACTCGATTTAAAGAAGGCTCTGAGCAATATGATGTTTTAGTACAAGTCGATCCCAACAATAGAAATAAACCGAATAGCTTAAAAAACATATATGTGCGTTCTAACACTAATCAAATGATTCCTTTGTCAAATTTTGTAACCATTCGTGAAACGGTTGCACCACAAAATCTCAATCATTTCAATAAGCTTCGTTCAGTAACAATTTCAGCAAACTTAGCACAGAACGTTTCACAAGGAGAAGGCATTCAAATTGTTGAAGATGCTATTCGTGAAGTAATGCCAGACGCCCTTTTAGATTATACAGGCAGTGCTCGTGAGTTTATAAACTCAGGAAATGCAATGGTGGGCATTTTCTTACTTGCATTACTGTTTATTTATTTAGTCATGGCTGCACAGTTTGAATCTTGGATTGACCCTTTTATTATTTTGCTTTCTGTTCCACTGGCTGCACTTGGTGCATTACTTGCGCTTTACCTCACAGGCAACAGCATGAATATCTATAGCCAAATTGGCTTAGTGACATTAGTAGGACTAATCACTAAACATGGTATTTTACTCGTCGAGTTTGCGAACCAACTGCAAAATGCTGGTAAAGATAAACTCTCTGCAATCGTTGAATCTGCAAGCCTGCGTTTACGTCCTATTTTAATGACAACAGGCGCGATGATACTAGGCTCCGTTCCACTAGCTTTAGCAACAGGTGCCGGTGCTGAATCACGATCAACCATAGGCTGGGTAATTGTTGGCGGACTTGGTATAGGAACCTTCTTAACAGTATTTGTCGTACCAGCCATGTATCTTTTATTGAGTCGACATAAAAAATTAGTCACTATCGACAGTTAATTCACCAATAGCCTCTCAACGAGGCTATTTTTTCATCTACATCTCTTCCTACTCGATATCGTAAATTTAATTCAAATATGCTAGACTTCCAAAGTTTATCGCTCAGTTTTATCTACAAAGGGATCTCATGTCAGAAGAAGTGATTCGTACCAATTTTATTCGTCAAATCATAGACAACGATTTAAGCACAGGCAAATATACTAGCCCGAAAGAAATCTATACGCGTTTCCCACCTGAACCGAATGGTTATTTACATATTGGGCATGCAAAATCTATCTGTTTAAACTTTGGTATTGCTAATGATTACCAAGGTAAATGTAATCTTCGCTTCGATGATACAAATCCATGTAAAGAGGAACAAGAATTTGTTTCTGCGATCAAAGCTGATGTTGAATGGTTGGGTTTTGAATGGGCTGAAGAACGTTATGCTTCTGACTACTTCCAACATTTTTATGATAAAGCTGTTTTATTAATTAAAAAAGGCTTGGCATATGTTGATGACTCTTCTGCTGAAGAGATTCGCGAAATGCGCGGAACATTGACTGAACCAGGCAAAAACTCACCATATCGTGAACGCTCAATTGAAGAAAACTTAGACCTATTTGAACGTATGAAAAATGGTGAATTTGAAGATGGCACGAAAATTTTACGTGCGAAAATTGATATGGCATCACCGAATATGAATCTGCGTGATCCGGCTTTATATCGTATTCGTCACGTTGAACATCATCAAACAGGTACAGAATGGTGCATTTACCCCATGTATGATTTTGCACATGCTCTCGGTGATGCATTTGAAGGCATTACACACTCAATCTGTACATTAGAATTTGAAGATCATCGCCCTTTATACGATTGGTGCGTTGATAACTGTGAAGTTGAAAAAAAACCACATCAATATGAGTTTTCACGTTTAAGCTTGCAGTATGCCATTACATCAAAGCGCAAACTTACTCAATTAGTCACATCTGGCACAGTCAATGGGTGGGATGATCCACGCATGCCAACCATTTCAGGCTTGCGTCGTCGTGGTTGCCCACCTGAAGCAATCCATTTATTCTGTGAACGCATTGGTGTAACAAAATCAGAAAACTCTATCGAAATGGAGCAATTTGAGCAATGCATGCGCGACATTTTAGATGACAAAGCAGAGCGTCGTATGGCTGTTTTAGACCCAATATTAGTGACATTAACTAATTTTGATGATCAATTAGCTTTAGAACTCCCTAATCACCCTAAAAATGAAGCCTTAGGCAAACGCATCGTACCATTTGCAAAAACTCTTTATATTGATAAAGCAGACTTTGTTTTATCGACTGAAGATAAAAAATTCAAGCGTTTAATATTAGGTGATTATGCTCGTTTACGTGGTGCTTATATCATCAAAGCAACTGATTACAAAGCAGATGCTGATGGGAACATCACTGAAGTAATCGCTGAAATCGTACCAGATACATTGGGTAAAAATGCAGAAGGCATTAAAGCTCGTGGCGTTATTCACTGGGTATCTGCTGAAACAGCCGTAGATGCACAAGTGAATTGCTATGATCGTTTATTCACAGTTCCACA
>CANRJX010000148.1 GCA_947631095.1 uncultured Wohlfahrtiimonas sp. | reverse complement strand
AGCGGGCTTTTTGTTGTCTATTGAATTGACATTATTAATATTAGCTTGACTTAACTTTACTTTAATAGTAAATTAATCATTATGTTTTAATAATTAATTTAATGTAATTTTAAATCAACAAGTGTCTTTTTTATATATATGCAAGTTATATATTTTATTAATAATAATTATTTATCAATATAATATATAAAATATTATATAATTCATATATATTAAATTTAATTGTAAATAGGTAATTTATGAAAATTGATTATAAAAAATATTCTTTATCTCAATTGGAGACTGTGATGGTAGAAATCAGTCATGAAATTGAAGAAAGAAAAAAAGTAGAAGCAGAGAATATTCGCTTAAAGATAGAGAATATTCTTCAAGCATCAGGTTTAAGTCTTGATGATGTTTATACTGAAAAAGATATTGGGATTAGAACTAATAAAGTTCCTATGAAATATCGCCATCCTTCAGATAGTTCAATCGAGTGGAGTGGAAGAGGGAAGATGCCTTTATGGATGAAAGATTTAATTGAGCAGGGTGCTGCTAAAGAAGATTTTTTAATTATTCATGAATAATTTTAAAGACATTTGATTTGTATCCACTTGTGTGTAGGTTTTATTAAATTTATACCATTGAAGAAATGCAAATTTGGAGAAGCTTTGTTTGCTAAGTAGTAAACAAAGCTTTTTTTATCGGTATTTTTTTGAATATATAAATAACCAGTTTGTAATGGTCCTAATGCTATTCTATTTTCTAGGTCGAGTTCTAAATTAGAAAGACCAGTTAATCCTTGGCCAGTAGCTTTTAAATAAGCTTCTTTCGCTGACCACAATATAAAAAAAGCATTTAGATAATTTTCTTGAGAATTTAACCACTTTCTTTCTATAGGATGTAATATTTTTTCTTCCAATCCTATAAAATTTTTTCTCATCTTTATTGTTTCTATATCTATACCTACAGGCGAATTGTCTGAAACTATAATAGCCATGTAATCATCTGTATGAGTGATGTTAAAAGCTAAATTTGGATGATCGATAAAATAAGGTTTACCGTGTTCTAAGTAACCTATGTCTGGAAGTTGCATAATTCCATAGGAAGTCTCAAGAATATATTGTAATAGTGCTCTGCTGAGTAATAAGTACTTGTTACGTTTTTCTGAAAATTGTTGTATTGCTAAGTGAGGATAGTTTGTTAAAGCCCATTGCTCTGTTTTTGAGTTAATGGGCATTTCTACAATAATATGATTCATTAATTTAAATCTTTATCCCAAAAAATTTCCGCATCTTGTGTCGCTCTTGCTATTGTTCTTGATATCACAAAGAAATAATCAGATAAGCGATTAATGTATTGGATTAATGCAGTATTTAAAGCTTCAGCTTTGTGCAGAGTAATAATTTCTCTTTCTAAACGACGGGTAATTGTTCTACAGATATGAGCATGGCAAGTTGCAATAGATCCGCTCGGTAAGATGAATTCTTTTAAATAAGGTAATTCTTCGTTGTAGTGAACAATACGATCCTCTAAAAATTCGACCATTGAATTATTGATAAATACATGCTCAGGCATCACTAATTCACCACCTAGATTAAATAGATGATGTTGTACTTTGAATAATTCATTTTTAATATCAGATAATTCTGCTGGTAAATGAGCCATTAAAAGGCCGATATTAGAATTTAATTCATCAGCTGTCCCTACTGCTTGGATTCTTGGGTGATCTTTCGAAACTCGAGTTGTTCCCGCTAAACTCGTTTCACCTTTATCACCAGTTTTGGTAACAATTTTTGATAGACGATTGCCCATAATAATCCTTTAAATATAATATTGTGCGAGTAACCCGATGAAGATAACAGCGCCTACCCAATTGTTGTGTAAGAATGCTTTAAAACACAATAATCGATCATGCCCTTTAATTAGTTGAATATGATAGCTGAATAAGGCAATGACGGCTAGAATTGTTAAGCCCCAAATGATTGGTGAATAATGTAAATAGAATCCAATAATGATTAAAGAAAGGATGACAACACATTGTAAACCTATGACGATCCAATAATCTTTTTTACCTAATAAATGTTCGAATAATAGAGCGCTAGATTTAATATTAATTGATTTATCATCCTCTCTATCACTCATAGCATATTCGGTATCATATGCTAGCGTCCAGCATAAATTAGCAATAAAAATTACGTATGCCTCGAAAGGTAAAGAGCCTGTAATTTCAACAAATGCCATGGGAATCCCAAAAGAGAAAGCAATGCCTAAATGAGCTTGTGGTAATGAGTGATATCTTTTAGCAAATGGATATGATAATGCAATGATTAGGGCAGGAATTGATAATAAAATGGTTTGCCACGTTAAAAACAAAGCTAAGATAAAAGCAATGATGACGAAAATCAATAATAAAGTGTATGCTTCTTTGAGTGTAATATCTTTGGCAGCCAAAGGCCTAGTTTTGGTACGTTCTACATGAGGATCGAAGTCTTTGTCTGCGATATCGTTCATAATACAACCTGCTGATCGCATAATGAATACACCTAATGTAAAGATGATCACTAAATCAATGCTCGGATAACCATCTGCTGCAATCCAAAGGCTCCATAAAGTCGGCCATAATAATAAAAGTGTGCCAATCGGCTTATCAAAGCGGATAAGTTTTAAATAAGCAGGAAAATGTTTGATGGTTAGCATGATGGTTCTTTTAGAATAAGTAAAAATTATGATAAATAATATGAGCTAAATAGATATAAAGCAAATGTGGGAAAGTCACTTGCTTGTAATGGGGTATCAAACATCCTAGAATGACATGCCTAATTTTCGGCTGTTTAGGAGACTATTATAATGACAATGCCAAAATGCCCACAATGTGGAATGGAAAATACATACAGTGATACAGAATTCTATATTTGCCCAGATTGCGGCAATGAATGGTCAATGACTGAAGAAAGCAATGATGATGAATTAACGGCTCGTGATGCACATGGAAATATCTTGAAAGATGGTGACTCTGTTACGGTGATTAAAGATTTGAAAGTACGCGGATCATCTATGGTTGTGAAACAAGGAACTATGATTAAAGGTATTAGAATTGTAGAAGGTGATCATAATCTTGACTGTAAAGTTAATGGTACTAGTTTACAATTAAAATCTGAATTTATGAAAAAAGCCTAATTGTTATGTTGAAAGGAGATGTTATGAATAAATCATTTTTTGCTGAGGTTGATACACAACATCTCCCTTTATCCTATTCTGATGAACAATTTACTATTTCATCAGCGCATTTAGTTCGATTATTTGAGCAATGTCATTATAGAACCTATGGTGAGATTGTTCTATTCGGCATTCGAGCAGCACGAACTTTTTCACCGAAAGGTGAATGGTTAACAGAAATTACAATAGCGGAAAATGTCTTAGATTATGAGCATTTGAATTGCTTATTGGGGCTATGGGATAAGAAAAATCATAAGATAGCTATATTTCAAGGCTCGACGGTTCCATTTATCGCTCATTTATTAAAGCAACAAGCAAATCCATCGTTAAGATTGAGTAATCAATTATTTCAAGGTAGCTATCATTACTTTGTGGGTGCGCACGAGCCTGATAATCGACCTAAAGAGGAAGGTGCATTTCGTTTAAATAGACATATACCAACACCTGTATGGCGCTATTATGGTGAAGGTAATTTAGTTCTAGATGCGTGTAAACCAAATGATCATATTCATGCCGCAGGCAGTATGGATACAGAGTATAAATCAGCAGGTTGTCAGGTGATTTCAGGATTTCATGATGAGTTAATGCCATCTGGGGAATATCAGCAATTCCGTGTTTTAGCAGGACAGTCTGCATTACCATCTGATTTAGATATTCACCTTCCTTATCAATATATTTTGATGCATGCTCGACACTTACGAGTGATACAACAAGGCTTTTATTTGGAAAGATTGATGCAAGGTTCTGAAGGTTCAGAAGTGCGAGCATTACAAGAGCGATTAATTGCAGAAGGCTATGTAGCTGAGTCAATTATTGATAAAGGGATGATGTGCGGTGAATCTGTAAGAGCCGTTTATGAAAAGCAAAAAGCGGATGGTTTAGAGCCTGATGGTATTCATAGAGTTAGTTAATTTATTAGTTAATTTAAAATATAAAACACTCTCATAAAGAAATTTGTTGCAAATAACAATGATTATCATTATTATCTTGCTAAGTTTGAAGTAAGGAGTTGTGTATGTATATTTGTATTTGTAATGGCGTTACAGATAAAGAAATTAAAGAAGCAGTTGCAAATGGTGCGACACAATTATCTGATTTGAAAAAAGAATTAGGCGTTGCGACATGCTGTGGTAAATGTGCGGATGCTGCATGTTCATTTTTACCAAATCTTGAACCAATCCCATTGGTAGCTAATAGCCAAGTAACAATATTAAAAAGTAATTAATTTTTAAATCAGAATTAAAAATGCCGCTTAGTAGCGGCATTTTGTACATTAAAATAATTATTTATTAAAAGTATTGAGGAATGATAAATACTCTTCTTTTGTCATTAAAGGTTTATAGTTATCTAATAGATTTTTTGCACCTTCAGCATCGTCATATAATAGATCAATAATTGTCATGGCCATCATTTGCGCAGGCTTTATATAAGCCATATCCTCATCTAAAATCACATAATCATTACCATGCAATGCACCTCTGATAGATCCTATCCAAGGATGACTCACTGGCATAATATGAGATAAGTCACCTGTATCTGTACTGCCTGTGATGTGTGGAGCTGTCCAAACATTATCTGTACCAATCAGCTCTTT
>CANRJX010000147.1 GCA_947631095.1 uncultured Wohlfahrtiimonas sp. | reverse complement strand
CTCTCCCATGGTTAATGCGACCTTAACTACCTTGATTTAAGGTGGCTGAAATATAACTCAACATTAAATCAATGGGTTATGTATACTTTGTTTGTGATGTTTACTTGTAGATCTGAATAATAATGCCAATCGCTCTCTTTTTGTCACAATAACAAAGGAAACCGCTTTCATTCGAAGGACTATAATGTACCTAAAATGGGTATATATATATCTGAATAGACTTGTTATATTTTTCTCAGTTTAAAACAGTCGGTAATTTTTTACATTTTAATATTGGTGTTAAAACAACTGCTTAAAAAGTTTATAGTAGTGAAAAAAAACAACCAGTGATAGACTTCTTAATAAGAGATTCTACTCCGGGTAAATGTAAATAGCTACTTTTCGTAAAAGAAATAATTCTTGGCAAGTCCAAGTTAGACGCCAAGGTTTTCCGTCTCTTTCAGCGACTTTTTCTACAAAAGCTGAGGCTAAAGCCTGGGCTGACAAAAGAGAGCACAATTATAACCTTCTTGAAGAAAATCCACAAAATGGAATTATGATGCGAGATCTTTTACAAAGATATGCAAAGTCAATTTCGGTAAAGAAGCGAAGTGCATTAAAAGAACAGCATACAATAAACGCATTATGTAAGGATGTGATTGGTAGTTGCTATATTAACGAGTTAACGCCTGCCATTTTCGCTGAGTACAGAGACCGCCGTTTATGTGAAGTGAAACCTTCAACTGTTAATAGGCAAATGAGTGTACTTAAACACTGCATTAGCGTTGCCAGAAGTGAATGGGGTTTTGAAATTAAAAGAAACCCCTTTGATGTCATTAAACTACCCCCGCTGGGTGAAGGTAGAGATAGGCGTTTAAAAGCTGGTGAATGGGAGTTAATTAGTGCCGAGGCTCAAAACACATCAAATATATATTTGTACCCTATCATTGAGATAGCCATTGAAACAGGTATGCGGCAAGGTGAAATTCTGGGCCTAATTTGGGATAATATCGACTTCATTGGTCGCTTAGCATTTTTGTCTATCACCAAAAATGGGTCCTCACGAAAGGTGCCCTTATCATTACGTGCTATTGAAATTTTATCCAGCTTACAGCGGGTCGATGAGCGTGTTTTCCCCACTAATAAGAAAACTGTGTATTCAGCGTGGAAAAGTTTAATGAAAAGAACTGGTATCTCAGGACTTAGATTTCATGATCTTAGGCATGAAGCAATTAGTCGTTTTTTTGAGAGAGGTCTATCTATGCCAGAAGTTGCAACCATATCGGGACATAAAAGTTACAAAATGCTTTTCCGCTATACTCATATGAAGCCAGAAGAAATAGCAATTAAACTTAACTGGTAATTGATTAATGTTTTAAATCAATAGTTTAGGCTAGAAATAGCTTGACTTTTTAACATCAAATTGCTATATATATAGAATGGCCGATGGGCACTTGCTGCTTGTCAGGCTGGTTTGTAATTTTACCAGAAAAGGTTGGAAAAAATATTAAATTAGGAGAATGAAGTGTCAAACTTTGGTAACGGTAGAGTGTCCGTGGGGTGTTCAGTGATTGGATCTCATGGTGCTACAAAAAAACTTGGGAAAGGTTTTATTGAAAAAAGTTGGTCGGTGAGTGATTATCCCGAAGAATTAAGAGGTGCTTCCAATAATCGTTGGGGTGGCCATAGAAATTTGAATATTGGTGCCATCACCAAAGGTCAGACTTTTGAAGCCTCTCCATGGCGTGAAGTTTCTGGTGAAGTCTGGCGTGATGTGCATGATAAGCAATGCGTTAATAATAAAGTTACTTTTAACTATGGCTGCGATGAAGTTGTAGCTTCATTGCAGGATGTTCTTGACGGTAAAAAGCCTTTGACTAACGAACTTGTTAAAAGCGTAATGAGGATAACTGCTCAAGGTAAAAGTCTAGTCATTAAAGAGATCAGGAATGCGATTATTTCAAATGCTTAGTCGCACACAACGCAATCGTTCTTAATTATTACGAATTTCCCCCTAATTTTTGATCACAAAGAATTACGTTAAATAGTTCTATGCAATAGAACTAGGGGGGGCTGTGAATTTAATTGATCGTGTTGCTGTAACATTAATACTTTTTGGATATGTTAGTAGTTTTGCCGAATTTTCAACGGCATATTACCAAAGGCATGTGGTTAGAGGTTTATCTATCCAAGCTGCGCTCAACTGTCTTGTAAAAATACAAGCGCAATTAATTACGACAAGATATGCGGGAATCTCGCCAGATTGTTACAAGTCCAAGGCTTTAGAAGAGCTGGAAGCCCTCCTTAGCGTATTTTTACATACAAAGTTATCTCCTTCTCAAGAAAAGTCCCAACAGGATGCCCAATCTGGTAGCCAAGTGGCACTTCCTTATAGATAAGTTTTTTTAAAATTCAGACGCACCTAAGTGCAAATGTTTTTAAGATTATGAGATACTTATAATTATCAGCATGCGGCTGGCTTTTTTCTAAAAGCCAGCCGCAGTTAAAAACTTGGCTAAAAATAATAGAAAGGCCTCAAGAATGATTTAATAGGAGATAAAATGAAATATATAACTAATTCTAGTAAATTAGAATACATAAAATCTTTGTTTTATACATCAGTAACATTGTGTAGAATAGATGATATTGTTATTGATGTAAATAATATTCTTTGTATTACTGTTCATATTAATAATGCATATAGAAGTCATTACAAAGAAGCCGCTATAAAAGACATTGCTTTCAATATTTACAAATCAATATCGTTCGCTGTATTGGGAAAAGTAAATAAAAAAAACATTAAAACTGATAAGTTGGCGGCATTTCTTGCTTATGATGTTGCTGGAACACGTAACAACCAAGTTCCATCTACTGCACCAGATGTACCTCATTTTCATGGTGCAATTTTCATTAGTCCAAATTTGGATCTAACTAAAAACAAAGAGCCAATCAATCAGTTAATCAGTGATGCAATTAAAAATAACAATAAACTCGCTGGGATGATTGGAGCTATAAATATTGAAGGTATAGCTCCAGATAAAGGCTCTATAATTAAATGGATATGTTACTCAAATAAAAATGAGAAGCATGAAGCAAAGAAAGCAAATCACACTCAATCCTCATTTTGCTTTCCATATGAACTTATTGAAGAAAACATGCTTAAAAGCATATCCAAAACAAGCTCCCACGATCCTCAGCCAACAGCACAACTAGCAGCACTTCGCAAGAAAATAGAAACTACAACAACAATATTGATTGTGAAGCCTGAGGTGTTTTTTGATGGGGACCATTTGAAATGTTATTTAAAAGAACAGAAATATATGTTTCTTAGAGAGTATGCAGATAAAAAGAAGCCCGATCGTTGCCATGTAATACAATATTTTTTAAATTTATTGAAAGAAACTGGTACATAATTTCGGTAAACTACCATTTAAAATCAACCCATTCAGCTTCATTTTCATCATCGATTTTGTTCTGTTGGGTTGTTTCTAATTGTTGTTTCTCTAAATGATCTTTCATTTCATTTAAGAAATCTACGGCGAAATCATTTTGTAATTCATATATGTTCAATTTATTTGTTTTAACATCGATCATGGGTAGCCCCTTAAAGCAGATATAATATATCGTAATCTAATTGATTTAAAAGAACTGCCATCCTACAAGTTTGCAAATTGAAATTCATGTGAGACGAGTAATATGGCAATTGCACCAAATACTAATGATAGCACTTTAGCTGGTTTTATCTGGAAAAATGCTGATGATTTATGGGGTGATTTTCCACACACAGATTTTGGCAAAATCATTTTGCCATTTACAGTGCTCCGTCGTCTCGAATGTGTTTTGGAGCCAACGAAGTCACGGGTTTTAGAATCATATAAAGAATACAAAGACCAAGGTTTTAATTTAGACGATATTTTGAAAGATGCCAGTCAAAATCCGTTCTATAATACCTCCAATTACAATCTTTCCAATTTGGGCGGTACAAAGACCAAAGCCAATCTTGAAGATTACATTGCAAATTTCTCAGATAATGTTCGGGTTATTTTTGAGCAGTTTGATTTTTCTGCAACAATCAATAAATTAGCAAAAGCCAATTTGCTCTTACGTATTTGCAGTAATTTTGCAGCCATTGACCTTCACCCCGATGTCGTTCCAGACAGAACAATGAGCAATGTTTATGAGCATCTCATTGCTCGTTTCGGTTCTGAAGTGGGTATGGGGTCCGAGGACTTTATGACGCCACGTGATGTGGTTCATTTGGCTGCAACTTTACTTCTTCATCCAGATGATGCTTTGTTTGAAGACAGCCAAGGGATGATCAGAACCATATATGATCAGACATGTGGTACTGGTGGTTTTTTGACTGACATGATGAATTATGTCGATGGCATGAAGAATCGCTATTCTATTCCACCTGTACTCATTCCTTACGGTCAAGAATTACAGCCAGAAACCCATGCTGTTGCTCTTGGTAGTATGCTGCTTAAGAAACTGAAATCTGATCCAAGTCGTGACTTGTCTCAAAACATTAAACTTGGAAGCACATTAAGTGCTGATCAGTTTCCAGATTTGAAATTCCACTACCAGTGCTCCAATCCGCCTTTTGGTATGTCATGGGCAAAAGACGCAGCAAAAGTACAACAAGAACATAAAGAAAAAGGGATGGATGGCCGATTTGGTGCAGGTCTCCCTAAAAGCAGTGATGGCTCAATGCTCTTCCTGCAAAACTTGGTTTCGAAATTAGAGGCACCACGCAATGGTGGCGGTCGTGGGGCTATCGTCTTATCTGGATCGCCTTTGTTCAATGGTGGCGCTGGATCAGGTGAAAGTGAAATTCGCCGTTTCATTTTGGAAAATGATCTCCTTGAAGCAATCATTGCATTGC
>CANRJX010000146.1 GCA_947631095.1 uncultured Wohlfahrtiimonas sp. | reverse complement strand
AAGGCTGAGACAACTTTTCAAGTTGATCCAACGTTTTGGAATGAAAACGACAATCAGCAATTTTGGAGTGATAACGATGAAGATCTGTTTTGGGATGATACGACTGCTCTAGTCAACAAGTCTGGTGTACTCACGCTTTCAAAGCCATTGAAGCAAGGTCATAAGTTTGAGGTGAAAGGGACGTATTACTATCGCTGTCGCTTTGCCGATGATGAACAGCAATACACCAACTTCATGAGCAAATTATGGAAAGCCAATAAAGTTGAAATGATTGGATCATTGGGAAATAAGGTATGAGAACAGCTTCTCCAAAATTAATCGCATTACTTGATGCCGATCAGTTTGTGATGGCAGATCTCTATACCATTACAACGGTGCAGGGCGATGTTTTTCGATATACGAATTATGACTTTGATTTGACTGTTGCAGGTCAAACATATAGTTCGAGTGGTCCTATCATCAGTCGTGAAGGAATTAGCCTGTCACTCGGTATTGAAGTTGATAATTTATCCATCAGTATTGATTGTATTGATGATAATGAATGGAACGGCATCAATGTTGTTCGTGCTTTTCATAATGGCCAACTGGACGGTGCTCGATTTAAGTTGGAACGTATTTTTATGGATGTTAATACACCAACGGATACCAGTGCCGGCACCATTAAGTTATTCGAAGGTCGGATCATTGAGCCTGATTTAGATCGCAATTCAATTCAGGCTAGTGTTGCGTCAGATCTGGATGAATTGAACGTGCAAATGCCAAGAAATCTGTATCAGCCAAGTTGCACTAATACGTTATTTGATAGTGCTTGTGGCTTGGCTCGATCTGCGCATGTTGTGAATGCAACAATTGAGGCAGGCAGTACCGCGGCACGGATTTTATGTGACTTGAATCAAGCACAGGGCTGGTTCACTCAGGGTGTGATTGAATTCTTAGACGGTGGCAATGCAGGTTTAAAACGGACGATCCGCATGCATGAATCAGGTGCTTTGTTATTGACTTTGCCATTGTTGGAAGCACCGCAGGCTGGGCAAAGAATCAAGGTTTATCCAGGATGTGATAAGCGTTTGGAAACTTGCCAAAACCGCTTTAATAATTTCGCTCGTTTCCGTGGTGCGCCTTTTATACCGGTACCCGAAACAGCCGTTTAACCAAATTTGTATTAATCCATACCCAGCCATTGAGCTGGGTTTTTTATGGGGAAAAGAAAATGCCTTTACCTACGCCAGAGCAAATGATAGGTCAAAATGTGACTGAAGCACAATTTAAGCAGGCAATGAGCCAGCTTTTAGGAAGTGTGGCTGATAAAGATTTTGCTAAAAAATATGGATTTATTGTCAATGGTGAGTTGCAGTATCAGTATTATGATCGATCAAATGACGCGTGGGTAATATCTCACGATCAAATTACAATTAGTTTGGGTGCTGGTCGTGGTATTATTTACTTAGCAGCTCAAAAAAATTTATCAATTCCGCTCACTAAAATGTACTACGTTGATCTTTCAGGCGTAGCTATCGGTGCAACAGTAACTGGTCAGGTAACAGTGGGTGACTGGTCTGGGTCAAACAACGGAATAGGGGCTTTTGTAGAAGATTTAAAAATCCCACTTTTCGGTTATAAAGTACAGGGTATTGTTGGGAAACTTGCAAACACTTCAACAGATCAGCTTTTTAACTACCCAAGATCGAATGCAATTTGGTTTGCATCAGCATCCGCATATTTACCAACATATAATCAAACAACAAATACTTTAAGTTGGTCGGGTACGATTGTTTGCGCAGCTATGACGCGCAAAAAACGACAATCAATCCCACTAACAGCTCATAGTATAACTTTTGACCCTAGTCTAAATTATCAAGTTGCTTGGATTGATTTGCGAAAAATCCCAAATGACAATGCATCAACAATCATTTCTGCTGATGTTGTAAAAGTTGGGAGATATTCAGACGTAAATAGTGATCCGGATAACGCATTTATTGCTGCTTCATATCAGTTGCCGATATTCTACAAGGGCTTACATGGTGCAAGATCCGCACCCGGTTTTTTTGATGGGCTGATCAAAGGTATTAATTACGAAGCAGACTTGTCTAGTGTAAATAGCCAAATCACAGGAATAAACAGTCAAATACTTTCTATTAACAACAAAATTGATAATCTCGATATTGATGCAAGTGTATCAAGCAAAGATGCTGTTTATATAGAAAATGGCAAGTTATATGCAGACACAGCAACAAATAGTAAGGTTGTTGCGGATGTAGCGCCTTACCAATTTTTAAGACAGCCAAGCTATGTTGGTAATGCAATTTTAAGCACAATCAATAAACCAAGTCTTGGTAGCAATACGCCTGTTTTTGTTGCAGATGATGGTTCATTGCTTTACCCATCTGCTAAAGATTTACTTTTAGTGTTTGCAGGTCATGGTCAGAGTAATAGTGTTGGTTCTTACAGTAATCCGATTCCAGAGACTCCGCTTTACAATGAGTCAAAAAGTTCATTGATGATGTTTGGTGGCGGTTATGATGTTCGCTTAAATTACAGTTTATTAAATGACGTTGTAATTGATCTTTCAAAAGCGATAGATTTTGTTCCACTCGCGCCAAGCGTAAATAATACAGGCAATGGCTTTACTTTTGTTGAAGGAATGGCAAGACGTGTTTTGCATGACTTGGAAACAAAAATGGGGTACTCACCAAAGCATGTTGTTTTCACATGTGGTAAAGGTGGCGTTGGTTTGGCTGAGTTGGTTCGAGGAACAATACCGTACACAAATTTAATCAATGCTATTACAAAAGCAAAGCAAATCGCAGATAGCAAAGGTTTAAAAGCATACGTTCCGTGTATTCCTTTTGTGCAAGGCGAGGGGGACACGGCAAACACTAACTATGCTGCTGATTTAGTAACTTTCTTGAATCAACTAAATGAGGATATTAAGCCGATCACAGGGCAAGTCGCTGATGTTAAATTAATTATCTTTCAACCATCATCATTCTATTCAAGCAATGAATCACAAAAAGCAGTTTATGAGCTAACAAAAACTGATGATCGTTTTATCTTAGCTACAGCAACTTATATGCTGGATTTCGCTGCTGATTTTGTTCATTACTTACCGACGGGCAATTATAAACTCGGTGAATATTTTGCAAGAGCGTATGAGTCATTGCTGCTGAAAGATAAATTTACTCCAGTGAGGCCGAAAACTATTACTAAAGTAAATAGCACTACTTTAGAAATAGAGTTTTATGCGGACACGCCTTTGGTTCTGGATTCATCTAAACCAGCAAAAGATTCAGCTTTTGGATTTACATTGACAAGTAACGGTTCTAAAAATCTAACAGTTACACTCAAAGATTCAAAGACTGTGCGCATTGTGACTGATACAGCAATGGGTTCAACAGGTGTTGTGTCTT
Organism: uncultured Wohlfahrtiimonas sp.; assembly: GCA_947631095.1. Taxonomy (GTDB): domain Bacteria; phylum Pseudomonadota; class Gammaproteobacteria; order Cardiobacteriales; family Wohlfahrtiimonadaceae; genus Wohlfahrtiimonas. Next base: position 1,503 of record CANRJX010000146.1, on the reverse strand, counting down.
ATGGAATGATAGGCCAAGTAAGTCCACGGACGAAAGATGGTGTGCCGCGAGGCAGTTTAAGAGATAGTTCAACAGAAAAATCCCTAACAGGCGATGATCTTTACAACTGGTGTGTGCATTTCCGCGAGACATTTTGACAGCTTGTAAATTAATTAAACCAAAAGACTTCAGAAGGCCCTCCTAATATAAGGAGGGCTAATTCATTACAAAATCAACCCAATGCCCATTAGTTTTCCTGGATAAGAGCGTAGAGTATTGATGTTAACATCTTTATTGGTTAGAGCTAATTTTGCTTCTTCATATCCTAGTAAATAACTAGTTTTACAGTTTTGTGGAAGGATATCCATTCCATTTTGTAATTTCTCAAGTAGGTAACTAACTGAAAATTTATCTTCAACCATGTCATCTATAAGATTATGGAATACATCAGGCGAACCATGGTTAACATATTTAACTTCACCATGTATAGCGTACTCATCTAGATCATTTTGTGTTAAAGAGCCTAGAAATTTTGATCTTTCATCTACATATATGTGATCTAAATTCTTCTCAGGCTTGTCAAATCTAAATTTAGCTAACTCAGGATGTGCATATATCAGCATATCACTAAGCATATTCAAATTTTTATTATCCTTGGCTTGAAGGGGGTTCTTATTAGATCTAGAGAGCGCAACTAATCTATGTTGCATTAAGGGTCTCAAACCAAACATAGAAGTCATTGTGGATCTTCCGGCATGCAAAGCGTTTCGGTACCCTAAATAGTGCCACTCAGATCCTGTGGATTCATTTTTATCTATGCCCAATAAGCTTATGCCTTTTTCAGTTTGAGTTCTAAATGCTTCGGCCGCCTCTTGGTCCTTAATATGATTAGCGATTCTTTTTAAAGGACGCCAACCATACATGCCTTTGTATGCTTCAGCACCAAAACCGCCTGATTGAAATATTGGGCCTTGTTTAGTTGAATAGTTAGCTGTGTATAAGGAATCATATGTACCCGCATTAGAGAGGATCCATAGTTTTACTGGATTAACACTTTTCCCCTTTACAGACTTGAGTACCGTTTTATCGCGCAATCCTAATGGAAAACTAAAGGCCTGACTCAACTCTGTTACTACTTGATAGTCAAGGTTATTATGATCAGATTTGTTAGTACAATTAAAGATGGCATTTTTAGAGGCATTAGTTGAGTTTAATAGCGCTGCAAGTATAACTCTGGAGTCAAATCCTCCCGACATTCCAACTCGAACACTGTTTATTGATAAATTTGAAAGAGTATGAAATACAGAAGAAATTCTTTTCATTGATAGTTTTATTTCATCAACGTAACTGTCTATTTCATTTGTTAAAATCATATTGGATTTAGAGTGTTTTTTACTTACAGATAGGTTGTCATCGTTGAGTGACAATTGGATTATAGTAGTTAGAGGTGGCTTTGTTGCACAAACCTATCTGTAAAGGCTTTTTCAGCGATATAATTTTCAAATGAAGAAGCCTACACACAAA
>CANRJX010000145.1 GCA_947631095.1 uncultured Wohlfahrtiimonas sp. | reverse complement strand
AACATAACAAGATGATTTCAGTTGGATAATGTAAACGCTTAAATGATTCTTGAACTATTCCTATTATCAATCCATGTTAATTCAATGTATTCACTGATAATATCAATTGTGATTTCTTAATGCGACAGAACCTTAAAAGACATAGGATTTACACATATTGAAATCGCAGGAAAAACAAGAGACAAGGGCGAAGTTTTACCTGCTATTTTAGAGAAAAAGAAGGGAATATATATCGTTGTTGCCGATCGAAATCTAGCCCAATGTGAATGGGATTATTTTGTATCAAATTCTCTTTATGATCCTGTTTTACCCTGGAATGGATTTGGTTTAACTATGCAGGATCATATTTTGTATGTGGGAACATCTAGTAAACATTTAAAAGGAGAAATTGGTAGGCATACCCGAACATCTTCTTATGATACTCGAGCATTAAAGTTAGCACATTATCGTTGCCCAGAGTTTAATTATGTGACGCATGCTTTTTTTCTTGATCCAGAGAACGGATATAACCAAATAGATCTAGATAATTTAGAAGCATTTGTTAAAAAGTATTTAAAGCCTGTAATTGGTAAGGCATAGCTCATGATGCAATCGACACATCATCATAATGTGTTATCTTTCATTTGCTTTCTAGTCGATTGTGTTTAAAAAAATTCGTTAATTTAATCAATTCATTTATCACTGCATCTATATCAATAGCTTATTTTGATATAGCCAGATTTATGTGCATTTGATGAAATCATCAAACACTCATAAACTCAAATGAGTTTTTACTTATTTACTCATTTGAGTAATAGTGAGATTTGTTCCGTTAAAATTTCTTTAACTGTTTTCTTATGTTTAATGGCATATAGTTTCAATTGCGTATGGAGATCTTCATCCAAATCAAAATTCACTCTAACCTTCTTTTGGGTTGTAATATCCGATAAGGTTTTTTCTTTAACGTGTTTGCTAGGGCGTCCTGCTGATAACATAAGTTCCTCTATTTTTGATACTCAAATACTCTAAAACTTAAATGAGTTAAAGCTCATAGACTCATTTACTCAAATACTCATCCATGATTTCATTATATAAATTCAATATTTCCTTGCTGGCTTCGCCTTTAGGCTCAATATCAAATACTGTTTTACCCAATGCAGCACTACTTGGATAACTAATGCGTTGCGTAATGCGCGTGGTTAAAATAGGTAGCTCATAACCCTCTAAAGCCTCATGAATTTCATGGCCAATTTTTGTTCCTGTAATTGCACGTGAAACTACAAAGGCAACTTTTAGTTTGCCATCGGTCATTTCAATTCTTTGCTTTACCAAATCAACTAAATCAGATGTTGCCCAAATATCATATGGTGATGGTTGAACAGGGATTAAAATGAAATCTGAAGCTTTAATGGCTGATATCGCAAGATCCGCTGTTTGAGGCGCACCATCAATGACAATGAAATCCTTATTAGAAATGGCCTTTAGATCTCTATCAATCGTAGGTCGATCAATGCCAATCACTGTAATGGGATTCTCTTCATTAACAGCAGACCAATCTCTTGCACTACCTTGTGGATCTGAATCCACCAACAGAACACTGCTTCCTGCATTATGAATACATCTTGCTAGGTGTGTAGCAATCGTTGTTTTGCCAGAACCGCCTTTTTGATTCAATACAGAAATCACCTTCATAAACTCATGACCTCATAAACTCAAATGATTAAATGAGTATAAACTCATTTAATCATTTGAGCAATTTCAATGAATTATTGCAATTTATTTAATCAGATAACAACTTTAAAGCTGAATATAAAGATGATTTACCCACACCAATGGCAGATGCAGCCTCCCTAACAGTGAGGCCTTTTTCCATTAATTGCTGGGCTTTTTTTAATTTTTGCTCTGTAATGACAGGGCGACGTCCACCTTTTCGTCCTCTAGCTTTAGCAGCAGCTAGTCCTTCTTTAGTGCGCTCTCTAATCAAATTGCGTTCGAATTCTGATAAGGCTGCAATCATTGTCAGCATCAATTGGCCACTAGAAGTTGTGGTATCAATGGCAGAGTCTGTAATTGATTTAAAATGAATGTGACGCTGAGACAAAGAATCTATGATTTGTAATAAATGAGATAAGGATCTCCCAAGACGATCAAGTTTCCATACTACTAGCGTGTCCCCTTCTCTTAAGTAATTCAGCGCATCATCTAAACCAGGGCGTTCTGCTTTTGCACCACTGGCCACATCGGTGAAGATCTTTATACATCCAAAATTTTTCAGGGCTTCCAGCTGTAAATCTAAATTTTGATCAGCAGTAGAAACACGCGCATAACCAACGTATGTTTTGAACTGTAATTCATTAGTGAAAGAGTCATGATCATCGCGCATATATAGCCTTTATTTTCCAATAATTGTCCATTATTCTATATGATCCATTAAACGCTATAAAGAGGATATTAATGGACAATTTTGCCACTTCCATTAAATGATCATTTGATGGAATAGAATATGCTCAAAATTTTTCATTATTTAAATATGCCGTAATGATTCCATAGACACAAACAAACGCATTGGATCATTCGTCATAGGTTTGAAGAAATCAAACTTCTGATAAAATGTTAATGCATCTTCATCTAATACATCCAAAACAAGACCAACTGCTGGCAAGCCATAATCACAAAGTTTAACAGCATGACGTAAAGCATAGATCAATGTCTTTGTGCCTAAATTTCGCCTTTGGAAATTGTTATCTATGGCCAATCTCGCTAATAAAGCAACTGGCATAGGATATCGAGGCAGGCTGGTTGATACTGGAAGATTTTGACGGTAAACCGTCGAAATTCCCAATGTATAATACGCTGCTATTGGCAGCGTATCGAGCGTTGGATCATCAACTGTTAATACAAACGTTTTACTCAATCCAAGTTGAGCATGTTTAATGGCAAATCTAGATAAAAACTCATTCATACTAGATTTGCCACAATTGAATGATTTAATTAGGTGTCGTGACTTATCAATGGGAACAAAAGATTGCTGGAGTTTCAACTAAAACCCCTCTTTATCTAAAAGAGCAGCTGCTTGTTTGATTTTTTCACTTGGTGGTTGTACCACTTCACAAGCTGCTAGAAAATCATCAAATTGCTGATTAGTTAATACGATCTCATTATAAGCATTGAGAGTTTTTGGCGCATTTTCTTGTACTAACTTAGATAAGTATTCCGTTAAAGTCATCCCAGTAGCCAAGGCTGCACGCTCAGCTAATCTTTTTACTTCTGGTAAAAATCTTGCCTCAATTCTTTCTGTTTTTGTGGTCATGATCTATTTCTCCTATTTGGGATACAAATTATAATATACGGCAATTAGACGTACAATAATATTTCAGAAGAAAGATGACCTGATCTACTAAACCAGAATACAACCATGGATAGATTACACAGCTGAAATAATGAAATGAGTCCATTTACATTTGAAAATTCTACTTTTGAATCCTATTATTTTTAGGGGGGATTACCAACTCTACAAAAACGAATGTTGTGAAATTAGGGAATACTGATGCATCAAGGTTTATTCAAGATAAAGAATTTGTTACAGAACTCAAAGCTGCAATTGCAAGAGAGAATAATATTTCAGGTAGCAAAAAAATAGATACAGCATAGCTCAAAAATTATTTTTCAATTAAACATAAATCTGCATAGGAAAAATAATTATTTATAGATATCTTTCCTATGCCCAACATTGATTACTTCTATTGTAATTTCTTCATCTGAAATATTGCATAATAGTCGGTAATCACCAACTCTATAGCGCCAATCAGCTAAATTACCTTTAATCTCTTTTCCCTTAATTCTTGGATCTGAACATCCTATCAAGTTTTTTTCAATCCAATTTAAGATTAAATGTGCCTGTGTTTTATCAATTTTCTTTAAAGATTTGAGAGCTTTCGCGGTATAGATTACTTGGTACATTTACAGCCCTAATACTTTTCTCACTTCATCATGAGTATATGTTTCAGGATGCTTTTTATTATAAATAATAGCCTCTTCAAGAAGTTTTATATCCAATTCATCTTCCATTTTCTCAAGAAGGCTGGCTTTGAATAAAGATGATAAACTTGCACCATGAAACTCAGCATATTCTTTGAAAAGATTAGCTTCATGATCATTTAGTCTAATGCTAACAATGCTCATAATATTTCTCCCATAAATGATTTGTATGACATTGTAATACACATTAGTGAGTTAAATCAATATTTGGTTGTTGTTCTTTTTGATTTAAAGAATGATTTAGTAAAAAAAACACTATTCAATACGTTGGTATTAGGGAGGTTCAAAAAACGGTTCTGTCGCATTAAGAAATCACAATTGATATTATCAGTGAATACATTGACTTAACAAGGATTGCTGATGGGAATAGTTCAAGAATCATTTAAGCGTTTACATTATCCTGAGGTGTGCTGAATATATTAGACGATCAAATATGAGAAATCTCCCAAGTTAAAGTGTCTACATTCTTCAGCATAGGTCAATGCGACAGAACCCTCAGAATTAGTGACAATTAATTTTGATGAACTCATCCCAGTCGACAGAATCAGATTTGAAAGAATCTTCATTTTGAAATTGAAGAATGTCATACAAAATGGACAACAGATCATGTTGAAGTTTTGGATCAGGATTACTGATCGTTAAATCAAAAATCGATGAAAAAGTTTCTTCTTTGTTAAAAGCATTAGATTCAAAAGCTCGTAGCAAATTTAAACATTTATGACTTAAAACTGTTTCTGCATTTTTTGATTGTAAATATTTAGCAACATTTTCAATTTGCGATTGAATGACTTTTCGATCCATTGGTGTTTTATATCCTCACTGATTTTTAGGGTTCTGTCGCATTAAGAAATGCCATATCAGATTTTCAACTGGGATTATAAATTAGTAATGAAATCTACATTGAACA
>CANRJX010000144.1 GCA_947631095.1 uncultured Wohlfahrtiimonas sp. | reverse complement strand
GGGCCTCCCCATGTGAAAGTAGGTCATCTCCAGGGTCTAATATGAAAAGCCCGCTCATAGAGCGGGCTTTTTGTTGTTTAAATTAACGATTATTAATATTGCCTTGACTTAACTTTACTTTAATAGTAAATTAATTATTATATTTTAATGATTAATTTAATGTAATTTTAAATTAACAAGTGTTTTTTTATATATATGTAAGTTTTATATTATATTAATAATAATTATTTATCGTTGTAATATATAATATATTATATAATTATCGTATATTAAATTTAATTGTAAATAGGTAGTTTATGAAAATTGATTATAAAAAATATTCTTTATCTCAATTAGAGGCTGTAATGATGGAAATCAGTCATGAAATTGAAGAAAGAAAAAAAATGGAAGCTGAAAATATTCGTTTGAAAATTGAGAATATCCTCCAAGCCTCTGGTTTGAGTCTTGATGATGTTTATACTGAAAAAGATATCGGTGTTAGAACCAATAAGGTTCCTATGAAATATCGTCATCCTACTGACAGTTCAATTGAATGGAGTGGTAGAGGTAAAATGCCTTTATGGATGAAAGAATTAATTGAGCAAGGTGCAGCTAAAGAAGATTTTTTAATTGTCCATGATTAAGGATTTATACAATTAATTTCCATCCAATTTTTTGTTGCAGATTGATTAATTAAATTTACACCATCAAACTCATATAGATTTATTAAAGCTTTGCTTGGCAAATAGCAAGCAAAGCTTTTGTTATTTATATTTTGTTGGATATATAAAAATCCACTATTTAATGTTCCTAAGGCAACATTTTGTTCTAAGTTTAGCTCTAAAGTTGCAAGCCCTGTCAGCCCTTGACCTGTCGCTTTTAAATATGCTTCTTTAGCAGACCATAAAGTAAAAAAACCATATAAATAGTTTGTTTGAGAGTGAAGCCATTCTTTTTCTATAGAATGCAATACTTTTTCTTCTAATCCTACAAAGTTTTTTCTTTGTTTGATTTCTTCGATATCGATTCCTATAGGGCCTTCTTTTGCAACAATAATTGCCATCGTATTATTTGTGTGGGTAATATTAAAAGCTAAGTTTGGATGGTCAATAAAATAAGGTTTGCCATGCTCCAAGTATCCTATACTTGGAAGCTCTTGGATTTTATAGAATGATTGTAGGATGTATTGTAAAAGTGATCGACTAAGTAATAGATATTTATTACGTTTTGCTGAATGGTCTTGCACTGCTAGATGCGGATAATTAGTTAATGCCCATTTTTCTGTTTGTTGAGTGATGGGCATTTTTACAATAATGTGATTCATTAATTTAAATCTTTATTCCAAAAAACTTCAGCATCTTGTGTTGCGCGAGCAATAGTTCTAGAGATAACAAAAAAGTAATCAGATAAGCGATTAATGTACTGAATGAGTGCATTATTTAAAGTTTCTACTTTATGCAATGTAATAATTTCCCTCTCCAAACGACGGGTAATTGTTCTACATATATGAGCATGACAAGTTGCGATTGAGCCACTTGGTAAAATGAATTCTTTTAAGTAAGGTAGCTCTTCATTATAGTGAACTATTCTATCTTCTAAGAATTCAACCATTGAGCTATTGATAAATGAATGATCTGGCATGACTAGTTCACCACCTAAATTAAATAGATGATGTTGAATTTTAAATAATTCTTGTTTAATTGTTGATAACTCTACCGGTAGATGAGCCATTAAAAGACCAATATTAGAGTTCAATTCATCCGCAGTGCCTACAGCCTGAATTCTTGGGTGATCTTTTGAAACTCTTGTGTTGCCAGCTAAACCAGTTTCACCTTGGTCACCAGTTTTGGTAACGATTTTTGATAGACGATTGCCCATAATAATCCTTTAAATATAATACTGTGCGAGTAAGCCTATGAAGATTGTAGTACCAACCCAATTATTGTGTAAAAATGCTTTAAAGCACAATACACGATCATGATTTTTGATCATTTGGATATGATAACTGAATAGCGTAATCACAGCTATAATTGTTAATCCCCAAATAATTGCTGAATAATCTAAGTAAATGCCTAATATTATGAGACAGATTACAACTAAACTTTGTAACCCAATGATTATCCAATAGTCTTTTTTGCCCAATAATCTTTCGAAGAGTAATGCACTAGATTTGATATTAATAGATTTATCATCTTCTCGGTCGCTCATTGCATACTCTGTATCATATACTAATGTCCAACATATATTCATGATGAATATAATGATGGCTTCTGGAGGTAATGTGCCTGTTATTTGTACAAAAGCCATAGGGATACCAAAGGAGAAGGCTATACCTAAATGTGCTTGGGGTAAAGAGTGATATCTTTTAGCAAACGGATAAGATAAAGCGATAATCAGTGCCGGAATAGATAGAAGAATGGTTGGCCATGTTAGAAAAAGTGCTAAACAGAATGCCACAATTACAAATAGAGCCAATAAAGCATAAGCTTCTTTAAGAGTAATATCCTTCGCAGCTAGAGGTCTTGTTTTAGTGCGTTCAACATGAGGGTCAAAGTCTTTATCCGCAATGTCATTCATAATACAGCCTGCTGATCGCATGATGAAAACACCTAATGAAAAAATAATTACCAATTTGAATGTTGGGTAACCATCGCTTGCAATCCATAAACTCCATAACGTTGGCCATAGTAATAGTAGTGTGCCAATTGGCTTGTCAAAGCGTATTAGTTTTAAATAGGCTGGAAAGTGTTTAATAGTTAACATGATTGTCTTTTGAGAAAAGTAAAAATGATTGTAAATAATATGGTTTATGCAGATATAAAGCAAATACGGCAAAGTTGCTGGCTTGTAAAGAAATATCAAACGTCCTAGAATGGCGGATCTACTTTTCAGCTGTTTAGGAGAATATTATAATGACAATGCCAAAATGCCCACAGTGTGGAATGGATCATACTTATAGTGATACAGAGTTTTATATTTGCCCAGATTGTGGCAATGAATGGTCAATGACAGAAGAAATGAGTGCTGATGAGTTAACTGCTCGTGATGCTCATGGAAATACTTTAAAAGATGGTGACTCTGTTACTGTGATTAAGGACTTAAAAGTTCGTGGTTCTTCAATGATTGTAAAGCAAGGTACAATGATTAAAGGTATCAGAATTGTAGAAGGTGATCATAATCTTGACTGTAAAGTTAATGGTACTAGTTTACAATTAAAATCTGAATTTATGAAAAAAGCTTAACGGTAAATTTAATAGGAGATGTTATGAATAAATCATTTTTTGCTGAGGTTGATACACAACATCTCCCTTTACCATATTCAGATGAAAAATTTACGGTTTCATCAGCTCATCTAATACGTTTGTTTGAACAATGCCATTATCGTACATATGGCGAAATAGTTTTATTTGGTATTCGTGCGGCGCAAACTTTTTCTCCGAAAGGAGAATGGCTGACAGAGATTACGATTGCAGAAAATAAATTGGATTATGAATATTTAAACTGTTTATTAGGTTTATGGGATAAAAAAAATCATAAAATTGCAATCTTTCAAGGATCAACAGTTCCTTTTATTGAGCATTTGTTAAAACAGCAGTCCAATCCATCTTTAAGACTCAGTAATCAGCTATTTCAAGGAAGTTATCATTATTTTGTTGGTGCTCATGAGCCTGATAGCCGACCGAAAGAAGAAGGTGCTTTTCGTTTAAATCGACACATACCTACCCCAGTATGGCGTAATTATGGTGACAACAATATAGTCTTAGATGTTTGTAAGCCTAATGATCATATTCATGCTGCAGGTACGATTGATACTGAATATAGATCGGCAGGATGCCAAGTCATAGCTGGATTTCATGATGAACTATTGCCTGTTGGTGAGTATCAAAAATTTAGAATATTGGCAGGGCAATCAGCATTATCATCAGATTTAGAAATACATTTGCCTTATCAATATATTTTAATGCATTCACGTCATTTGAGAGCAATACAAAAAGGATATTGCCTTGAGCGATTAATGCAAGGTTCAGAGGGGGCAGAGGTTAGACAGTTGCAAGAGCAATTAATCGCAGAAGGGTACCTTGCCGAATCAATTATTGATAAAGGGATGATGTGTGGCGAGTCGATACGAGCAGTTTATGAAAAGCAAAAAGCTAATCATTTAGTGATTGATGGCATACATAGAATTGCTTAATTTAAAATATAAAACACTCTTATAAAAAAATACATTGCAAATAACAATGATTATCATTATTATCTTACTCAAGTTTGAAGTAAGGAGTTGTGTATGTATATTTGTATTTGTAATGGTGTTACAGATAAAGAAATTAAAGAATCAGTTGCAAATGGTGCAACACAATTATCTGATTTGCAAACAGAATTAGGTGTTGCAACATGCTGTGGTAAATGTGCAGATGCTGCGTGTTCATTTTTACCTAATCCTGAGCCAATTCCGTTGGTGGCGAATAACCAAGTTATTATATTAAAAAGTAATTAATATTTGGAATGAGAATAAAAAAATGCCGCTTAATAGCGGCATTTTGCATATCAATGGCTATTTATCTTAATTTAGATAAAAATTTATTTAAGTCATCCGGTAAAGGTGCACTAAATGCATAATCATAAGGTGGCATATCAATCATTAAGCTATGTGCATGCAAGAAAATACGATTAAGCCCTTTGGCTTTGAATGTTTTATTAGCTTCGATATCACCATAACGTTCATCACCCAGTAGAGGAAAGCCTAAACTTGCAGCATGTACGCGGATTTGGTGAGTTCTTCCTGTAAATAACATTGCTTCTAACAGAGATGCTTTTGGATAGTGATCGACAATATTAAAACGGGTGTGTGCATCTTTACCATTAGGAGAGACAACAACATGTCTTTCACCATGCTCACGGTTTTCTATATCTAACTTTGCATGCTGATCAAAGCGACCCTTATCCCAATAACCTTTAACTAAACATAGATAACGTTTATT
>CANRJX010000143.1 GCA_947631095.1 uncultured Wohlfahrtiimonas sp. | reverse complement strand
TAATAGTTTTTTCATAATATTATCTATATGTAATTACACATTAATAAACTGTGTTCTATGACTGAGCCAACGATCAATTAACCCATTAACTATTACTTCATCATGCAATAATTTTGGCACCATACTTTGCGCTTTTTCAATAATGTCTTTATGTTGAAAAATATTAGCAACTTTAAATGTCACTTCACCTGTTTGTTTAGTGCCGATGATTTCACCTGTGCCACGAATCTCTAAATCTTTTTCCGCAATCACAAAGCCATCATCGGTTTGTTGCAATATTTTTAATCGTTCTTGAGCTACCTGCGATAATGGTGGTTCATACATTAATAAACAAAATGATGCTTTACTGCCTCGCCCAACGCGCCCACGTAATTGATGTAATTGAAATAATCCCAATCTCTCTGCATTTTCAATGATCATAATAGTCGCATTTGGCACATCCACACCGACTTCAATTACCGTTGTTGCCACCAAAATATCCATTTCATGATTTTTAAACGACTGCATAATTAATTCTTTATCTTTTGGCTTCATTTTGCCATGCAATAAACCAATACGTAAATTAGGTAATGATTCTTGTAATAATCGATGGCTCTCTTCAGCTGCTTGTGCAGTTAAAGTTTCGTTCGCCTCAATTAATGTACAAACCCAATAAGCTTGCACACCTTCGGAACATTGCAAAGCCAAACGCGCAATTAGTTGATCTCTTTTTTGATGACTCACTAAAGTCGTTGTAATCGGTATTCTATTGGCTGGCTTTTCATCAATAATCGAATGTTTCAGATCCGCATAAGCAATCATTGCCAAAGTTCTTGGAATGGGCGTCGCTGTCATCATTAAAAAATGAGGCTGTTGGCGTTGATTTTTTTCTTGCAGTGCTAACCTCTGTTCGACACCAAAACGATGCTGTTCATCAACAATAACCAATGCTAATGATGAATATTCTACGCTCTCCTGAAAAGTTGCGTGTGTCCCTACAATGACTTGTGCTTCGCCATTTTTAATCATCTCACCACGAATTCGTTTTTCTTTTGCAGTAACCCCACCTGATAAAAAAGTTACAGTAATCCCCAATGGTGTGAGTAATTTACTAATCGTTAAATAATGCTGTTCTGCTAATAATTCGGTAGGGGCAATCATAATGGCCTGCTGCTTCATCATTGCAACATGCAATAAAGCAATCGTTGCAACCACTGTTTTACCTGCGCCAACATCACCCTGCACTAATCGCATCATCGGTTTTGCTTGCATTAAATCTTCTTTAATCTCAGCAATTACCCTATTTTGTGCATTGGTTAATTGATATGGCAAACTGGATAACAATGCTTTTTCAGCATCAAAAGATAAACTAATCGGAATACTTTCTTTGTGCGATTCTTGTTCTCTTGCTTTACTTAAAGCCAATTGATAAGCCAAGATTTCCTCTAGAGCTAAAGCTTTTTGCCAAGGGTGCAAGCCTTCAGATAGCTGATATAAATCAGCATCTGGCGGTGGATTATGGAGATAATGCAAAGCATCTGATAATGAATATTTTTGACTCACAAAACTTGGAAATGAGTCTTTAGTCACCAATGTCAGTGCTGATTCAATAATTTTTTTTAGTTGCTTTTGAGTTAATCCAGCGGTGAGTGGATAAATTGGTGTCAATCTTTCTTCCACAGGAATATCTTCATGCAATGCTTTAAATTCTGGATGAACCATTTCTAAATGAGGATAACCTTTTTTTACTTCACCAAAAGCTCGAATCACGCCTTCGCTTTCAAAAGCTTTTAAAATTCCCTGATTAAAGTTAAAAAACTTTAACTGCATGATTCCTGTGTCATCTTTCACCCAAACAGTCAGATATTTACGCTTACCTTGAGAAAGTTCTTTTTTAACAACACGCACTTCAACCACGACTGTATCACCGATACGTAAAGCTTCGATGGGCAATAATCGAGTACGATCCTGATAACGATAAGGCAAATGAAAGATCAAATCTTGAATCGTTTTAATGTGTAACTTCTCTAAAGTTTTAGCCATTTTTGGTCCAACACTTGGAAGTTTTGTAACTGATTGCCTCAAAATCACAAATTATCTCTTCTCATATGAATACTTTTGAGTGAACAAGCCCTATAATACATTAATTCATAGTAAAAAGAGAAACTGAGGCGACTGGATGTCAATCAAAAATATTCAAGCGTTAATTTCAGAAGATTTTAACCAAGTTAACGAATCAATCATGTCAGCACTGTCGTCTGATGTGGCATTAATCAATGAGCTAGGCGCATATATCATATTATCGGGCGGCAAACGTTTACGCCCAATGATGACGGTATTATGTGCAAAAGCTGCTGGATATACAGGTGACCGACACATCCCTGCGGCGGCATTAATTGAATTTATTCATACAGCAACATTGCTTCATGATGATGTCGTAGATCATTCAGATATGCGTCGTGGTAAAGAGACCGCTAATGCTATTTGGGGCAATGAAGCAAGCGTGCTCGTCGGTGACTTTTTGTATACACGTGCATTCCAAATGATGGTGGACTTAGATTCAATGCAAGTAATGCGTGTATTGGCGCAAGCAACAAATCGCATCGCAGAAGGTGAAGTTCTACAGTTATTAAACATCAAAGAACCTGATATTACGGAAGAAAACTATTTCAATGTTATCTATTCTAAAACTGCCAAGTTATTTGAAGCGGCCGCTGAAATTGCTGGCATTATGGCTTATGAGACATCAGGCCAACCCGAATACTACATTGAGGCTTTCCGTGAATATGGTAAATTTGTCGGCACCGCATTCCAATTGATTGATGATATTTTGGATTACACATCAACCGCTGAAGAGATGGGTAAAAATACAGGTGATGACCTTGCTGAAGGTAAACCAACCTTACCTTTAATTCGCGCAATTCAAATGGGAACACAAGAAGAAGCTGACTTAGTACGTACAGCATTACTAAATGCTGATATCAGTCAAATAGATGAAATTTTAAAGATTGTTGAAAGAACTGAATCTTTAAGCTATACCTATCAAAAAGCATGTGAACAAATAGAAATGGCGATTAAAGCAATTGAGCCAATCTCAGATACACCATACAAAGAAGCTTTAATTGAGCTGGCAAATTATGCGATAAAGCGTAAATTTTAATATTAATACTTTATCAATAAATGTATTAATTCACTTTCAAATATAATCTAACCAATAAAAAAGGCACTATTTCTAGTGCCTTTTTATATTTATTAATTTTAGAACTGATATTTCAAACCAATGTTTGCACTATAATCACGATTATGAGATTTTCCTTGTGAATAGTTTACTTCTGTACTCACTGAGAAATTTTTCGTTGCTTGGAAATTAAAGCCTGCTTTCAACTCATAAGAGAATCCTGCTTTGTCTGATTTCAATACATCGCTATCATATCTAACTTTTGTACGAGTTGAGTCATACCAAAGATTCACACCAGCATAAGGCTTAAAATCACCAGTTTGCGGGTAGACAAATAATCCAGCTCTATAAATCATATTGCCATCTAATTTCTCTTTAACATCAGTCTTAGAATGATCTCGATAGTGATCTGATTTATAATTAACATAGCTTAATTGCCCTTGTGGTTCTAACACTAAACCGTTTTGAATGGCTAATGGATAACCACCATTCAAAGTAACAATTGTTGCATGTGAATCATATTTATATGAATCAATACCAGACAGATTTATCTTATTATCAAATTTTGAATACGTTGCTGAGAATCCAACATATGGACTCAATACATTTTGATAATCTTGGTACCAAGTTCCATAAATACCAAATGTTGAGCTTGTTGTATCACCTTTAGTTTTAGAAATATCACCCAATCGATTATGTGAATCAGTTTTTGTATGACCCAAACCTAGCATACCACCTAAAATCCACAATCCTTTACCTGATGTGAAACCAGTATCAGCACCCAATACAGTGTTATAAGTTTCTGAACTAAAGTGAATTTGGTTATTCAATGCTCGGCCTTTATTTTTAGCGGCCGTATTACTAGACCATACTGAGCCTAAATAACGGCCGTCTTCAGTCATCAGCCTATCTAAAGAAGCTAAACCACCTAAGCCACCAACCATACCATTTGATATTGCACCACCTCCATAACCCGGGACTTGTGATTTAATAATACTATTAACATTACCAAATATATTACCAACATCAGGACGAGCATCAGGATTTATAGAACCACTACCAAAAGATGTCATATACCAATCTTGATCAGCACTATTTCTATGCAACGTGTATTGATAACCACCTTTAAGAACCATATTGTCTAATGCAAAAGCATTGTTTTCAGAAGTACCAACATCTATCAACTTCACACCTAACTCTGATGTCAATGCGCCAGAAACTTTTCCTAAATCATTGATACGTATTTTAGTTGTACCACCAGCATGTCCTGTCACAACCATCTGATCAACAATACTGGTTTGATCACTTCCTAAATCAACATTCATATAAATCTTAGAAGAATCTTTACCCATATAATCACCATTTACTACTAATTGATTACCTGCTGTATTAGCATTTGGATTACTTATGTAGATATCTTTATAGTTATTTAGACCATTTTCAAATGTTAAACGACCATTACTTCCATCAGATTTATTTGATACCTCAATACGTCCATAGTTATCAAATGGTCCTTTAACTACACCATCACCTTTTACAGAACCTTTGTTAAGTGTTGAACCACCTGCTGACAAGCTACCATTAGTCCCTAAATCAATAAGACCGCTTTCATTATTTGTAATATTCCCTGTAATAGAAAGATTACCATTAATGCCTAAATCAATTAAATTGTCATTAATCAGGTTTCCATTACCAACTATTGAACCATTTGTGTCTAGATTAATTTGTCCGTTAGATTTGTTATTAATATTTCCAGCGATCGTAATCTTACCATCAGTGCCAACATCAATAATGTTCTCATTATTCAAGTCGCCATTACCTGTGATCACACCACCATTCCCAACAT
>CANRJX010000142.1 GCA_947631095.1 uncultured Wohlfahrtiimonas sp. | reverse complement strand
GTTGTGGGTGGGATTCCATATAATGATCGTGATGCCAAAGAACATGTTGATTTTGTGTTTGATCTAGCGAAAAAATACAATAAAGACATCGATCTTCATCAAGATTTCTCAGATGATGCGCATAATATTTCAATCGATTATGTGGCAGAGAAAACCATTGCAATGGGTTGGCAAGGGCGCGTAAGCGTTGGGCATTTGACAAGTTTAGGTGCTTTAGAACCAAAAAGACGAGATGAAGTGATTCAATTAATCAAAGAAGCAGACATCAGCGTGATGTGTTTGCCTGCAACGGATCTACATTTGGGTGCACGTAAAGATGAATATAATGTTCGTCGTACTTTAACACCTGTGCGTGCATTGCGTGATGCTGGCGTCAATGTATGTTTGGCAACAAACAATATTCGCAATGCATTCACACCTTATGGAACGGGTAATTTGTTGCACATTTCGATGCTGGCTGTACCTGCTGCGCATTTGGGAGGTGCTGATGATCAAATCACAGTATTGCCAATGTTAACGACTAATCCTGCTAAAGCATTAGGTTTGAAAAATTATGGTTTGGCTGTTGGAAAAAATGCTGATTTGGTTTTATTGAATACCGATAAAATTTCATCAGTCATCTTAGATGTTCCAATGCCATTAAAAGTGATTAAGCACGGTAAAGTAATTGCAGAAACTGATATCACACAAAAAGTATTGTTTTAACTGATTAAATAAAAAAGCTCTGAAAGGAGCTTTTTTTATTTGTGCATCTATAAAATATATATTTCATGGTAAGCTAATTTTTGATCTTACAACTAAAGGATTCTAAATGTGATGAATAATGAAATTGTAGATGCATTAACCTTTTTGGGATTTATTAGCTTTGTTGCTAATGTTGTGCCCGGAAGCTTAGAAGTTGTATTGACTGTTTTTATTCATAAGCATGCTGATTGGGCAATATGGGGCTGGTTTGTTGCTGTATTTTTTAATGCGTCAGGTGCTTCTGCAATATTTTTATTGGGGAATAAAATCCCGAATCATAAAAAGCTTTCTCCGCGCGCTGAGCATTTAGTCAAGAAATATGGTTCATTCAGTTTATTGTTATCAGGTGTGCCATTTATCGGTGATGTTTTACCTTTTGCAGCAGGCTGGTTTAAGTTAAAAGCTGTACCAAGTATTATTTGTTTGTTCATAGGTAAAGGTATTCGTTATGGCCTGATGATCCTATTTTTAGAATATGTTATGCATAAGATTTAAAATTTAAAAAATACAGTAAATTTAAAAAGATAGAACCAAGTGAAGCATATAAATTTATTTTTATCAATTAGTTATGATAAAACGGTTTTTATCAAGTTAATAAATGAAGCAGAAAAAAAAATTAAAAATGATATGATATGACCTTCAAAAGTCTGGCTGATATTGTAAAAATCAATTCTTGACTCATAACTGTAAGTAGATAAATTTATTGCTTTAATCTATTAGCTAGAAAGGCTAAAACGAGATAGTAAATTGATGACTAATAAGTTCACAGACCATTTGAAAAAAATTCTTAGAGGCGGGGATGCTTCTAAAACGCAAGTTGTACTTGTGCTTTTTGTTTCCCCGCTTTTTTTATTCATGAATTGATAGGGTAGGGAAATGATTCGATACATTGTAAAAAGCAGTGGTGAACGCGAAGATTTTGATGCGGATAAATTGAATAAATGGGCCGAATTTGCTGCCCATTATGAAGTCGACTGGAGCACCATTGTACTTGAAGCGTATCGTAAGTGTTATGACGGTTGTACAACGTTAGAGCTTCATAAAGCGATGATTGATGCATGTGTTGAGCGCGAAGATCATAACCATTTAAGAATGGCGGGTCGTTTTTTAATCGGCTCGATCTATAAAGAAGCTTTCGGTGGATATCGTAAAATTCCTTCCTTGACTGTGTTCTATAGTCACATGATTCAATTGGGCCATTGGGAAAGAATGGATTATACCGATGAAGAGTTGGTTGAATTAGATCGTGTGATTGATCATAGCATTGACATCAATTATAACTACACAACGCTTCGTCAAATGAAGGATAAATACCTTATTCAGAATCGTGTGACGGGTCATTGTTTAGAGTCGCCTCAGTTTATGTTTATGGGTATGGCAATGCAAAATATGCAAAACCAGCCTAAAGCACGACGCATGGAAGACATTAAAAATCTTTATCGCTATTTGAATGAGTTAAAGATTAATACACCAACGCCAATGTTAATCAATATGCGCACACCACATAAAGGCTATGCATCTTGCTGTGTTTATACAACAGGCGATAACGTTGATAGCTTAGCAACAGGCGATCATATTGCCTATATGATGACATGTGCAAGTGCAGGGATTGGTGCGCATTTGCTAACTCGCTCAAAGGGTGATCCTGTTAAACAAGGTCGCGTTGTACACCAAGGTAAATTGCCTTATTACCGTATGATTCAAAGTGCTGTGCATGCCAATATGCAATCAAGCCGTGGCGGTAGTGCAACTGTTTACTTCAATGTTTTGGATCCTGAAATTTTTGATTTGTTGGTATTAAAAAACCCAACAACAGTTGTGCAAAAACGTATCCGCGACATCGACTATGCATTGTTATCTAACCGTTTATTCGTAGAAAAAGTTGCGAAAAATGAAGATTGGATGTTGATCAGCTATCAAACAGCCCCTGATTTATACGATGCTTTCTATGCAAATGATTATGATTTATTCAAACGTTTGTATGATGGTTACTTTGCGAAAGATTGTAAAAAACAGATTGTTAAAGCGCGTGATATTGCGATTAAAGCATTGACTGAATCTGCTGAAACAGGCCGTATTTACATGACGTACATTGATGAAATGAATCGTCATACACCATTTAAAGATACAATTTACTCAAGTAATTTGTGTTTAGAAATCGCATTACCAACAAAACCATTCACAGACATTCAAGATTTATATTCTGAAAATCCTGAAGGTGAAATTGGTTTATGTAGCTTGGCATCAATCGTTGTCGGTCGTGTTGAGCCAGAAGAGTATGAAGATGTTGCGTATTACACAGCATTGATGATTGATAACGTTATTGAGTTGATGGAATATCCATTCCCATCATTAAAAACAACTGCTCAAGCGCGTCGTTCTATTGGTGTGGGTATCACAAATCTTGCGCATGAAATGGCGAAGAAAAAATTAAGCTATGCATCGCATGAAGGTAAAAACTACATCCATCAGATTGCTGAGCGTCATAGTTATTGGTTGCACCGTGCATCTCTTCGCTTGGCAAAAGAGAAAGGTAACGCGTCTTGGATTCATAAAACCAAGTATCCTGATGGTTGGTTGCCGATTGATACTTATTGTAAAGCTGTGGATGATGTTCATAGCCAAGGCTTATTGTTTGATTGGGAAGCATTGCGTCGTGACATTAAAGAACAAGGCGGTATCCGTCACAGTGTTTTAGAAGCGATGATGCCAGTTGAGTCTTCAAGCCAGTTAACGAATACAACGAATGGTGTTTATCCGATTCGTAACTTGCGTGTAATGAAAACATCAAGCAATAATAAGAACTTATTGTTAGCACCTGATTTAGAAAAATTAGGACCGTTTTATGACATTGCATGGAACTTAGATTCGAAAGATTTGATCGATATGTATGCGATCATTCAGAAATTTACAGGCCAAGCGATTTCCGCTGACTTGTATTTGAATCTAAAAGAAGAAGCAAATATTTCAACGAGTAAATTGCTCAAAGATTACATCTATATGATGAAAATGGGCTGTAAAACTCGTTATTACTTGAATAGCGCATCAGGTATTATCCACGAATCATTTGTCGAAACAGTGGAAGACAAAGGTTGCGCTGGTGGTGCTTGTACTCTATAGGGAATGATGATGGAAAATAATCAAATAACTTCAATTTTTAACCAAGATAATACTGCTTGGCAAACAGGTCGCTATCCTTTGGTATTGGGCGAGCCGTTGGGTCTATATGACAGTGTAAACGTACCTTATCCAAAATTATTTGATTTGTATAAATTACAAAAATCAATGGATTGGACAGAGGATGAAGTGAATCTTGAACAATCTCGCATGGACTTGATCAACTGCTCTAAAAATAACTATGACATCATGGTGAAAACATTGGCATTCCAATGGGAGCTAGATTCTGTTGCATCTCGTGCGATTGCACCATTGTTTGCGCCATTTGTAACAAACAGTGAATTATGGGTGATGTTATCTAAGCAATCAGAAGTTGAAAATCTTCATGCTTTAACATATTCAGAGATCATTCGTCAGTGTTTGTCTGATCCTAAAGAAGTATTTGAAGCGGTCATGAAAAATGATGAAGTTTTGAGTCGTTCAACGACGGTAATCGAAGCTTTTGATAAGTTATCAGAATATGGCGCTTTGTATAAATTGGGCAAAATTAACAAAAATGACTTGGCATTGAAACAAGTTGTTTTGAAAGGTTTTGTTGCATTGTACTGTTTAGAAAAAGTTGAATTCATGAGTTCATTTGCTTGTACATTTGCATTGGCTGAGCAAAATATCTTCCAAGGTATTGCTAAGTTAGTACAAAAAATTGCTCAAGATGAGCAAGTACACGTCATGATGGATGAGGCAATTTTAGAAATCTTGTTGGCAGATGAAGAGTGGATTGCTGTATTTGACACGATTCGTGAAGATGCTGCAAAGATTATTTCTGAAGTGATCGAACAAGAGTTCTCTTGGAATCGTTATTTGTTCAGCGAAAATCGTTCGATTGTTGGCTTGAATGAAACATTGTTGAATGAGTGGGTTTTGTATAATGCACAAGATTTGTATCGTTTCTTAGGCATTGATAATCCATATCCACATATCAAAAACAAGCCATTGGTTTGGATGGATAACTGGTTGGATTTGAACAAAACGCAAAATGCTAACCAAGAATCAGATAACACCAACTACCGCTTGAACAGCGTGTTGGATGATGCAGAAGACGAAATCTTTGATATCTAATAAAATCTACATTTTCAAAAAGGGCTGAAAGGCCCTTTTTT
>CANRJX010000141.1 GCA_947631095.1 uncultured Wohlfahrtiimonas sp. | reverse complement strand
TAATTGATAAAATCATATCAATTATTCAATAAAAAGTATCCAAAAAATTTTATCTACTGATTTTACCGATGAAAAAGATATGAAATTAATATGTTAGATAATAATTAGCACTACAATTAAAATTTGCCAAAATAATCATAAAAATATATGCTCAAAAAGAGCATATATTTTTAACATCTTTAATTAAAAGGAATCTCATGAGTGAAATTGCTGTTTTACCTGACGTGTTATTAAAACCATTCGTTCAATCGGCTTTAGAAGAGGACTTAGGCAGACGAGGAGATGTCACATCTTTAGCAACAATACCTGCGGATCAGACTGCAACACTTAAGATTATTTCAAGAGAGAATGGCATAGTTGCCGGGATAGATTTGGCTCGTTTAGCTTTTGCAATCATTGATGAAAATATCGAATTTTCAGCTCATGTTAAAGATGGTGACAAGATTGCACCCAATATGACTTTAGCGACTGTGCAAGGCAATGCTCGCTCACTACTAACAGCGGAAAGAACGGCGCTGAACTTCATGACACACCTCAGTGGTATTTCTACAGAAGTGGCTAAAATAAAATCATTAATTTCAGAATATCCTACTGAGATTACATGTACTCGCAAAACATTACCGGGCTTGAGAATATTACAAAAATATGCGGTGCGCGTTGGTGGTGGTCGTAATCATAGAATGGGATTAGATGATGCTATTTTGATCAAAGATAATCATATTGCAATTGCTGGCAGTATCACTCAAGCCATTCAAAATGCTAAAAAATTTGCAGGTCATTTGATCCCGATTGAAGTAGAAGTTGATACAATCGAGCAACTAAAACAAGCTTTATCTGAAGGAATAAACTTAGTTTTATTAGATAACATGACGCCTGACCAATTACGTGAAGCTGTCGCATTGTGTGAAGGCAAATGTCAAACTGAAGCTTCAGGAGGCATTTCACCTGATACAGTTAAAGAAGTCGCGGCAACCGGTGTCAATTTTATTGCGATGGGGTGGATTACACACAGCGTGAAATCTTTGGATATCGGTTTAGATTTTATCCCATAAAACAGATCATCACACAATCACTATTCTGAAATACATCAAAGGTTATTTCAGAATAAATCCACAAAACAAGATCAAATAATCCGATACTTAATTGATTAAATAATGCCTATTCATTTGATTACATGAATATATTCAATAATATATCTTATAATATTTACATTAGTCATTATATTAAAGTCAATTATGTCCTATATTTTTTCATTACCTACAGTACTCTCTTTTCTTAACATCTCAATCGGTGGGCTCGTCTTATATTTAATCGGTTATATCGCTTTACGCATTCTCTCGACTCGCGCCAAACACGATGTTTTATCAATTCCTATCGGTGCTTTTACAGGCACGATAGCAACAGCATGGGCGCTCTCTTTAGGATTTGTTGCCGCAGATATTTGGGCAGTTAATGCAAAAGCCGATCAAGCATTAAGCGAAGAAAGATCAGCAATTACAAGATTATTAGGTTCAGCCAGCGTAGATGTATTAAATAGTCAGACACTGAAAGATTTAACTCTGGATTATAGAAATTTAGTGTCGGAAATAGAATGGTCTGAAAATAAAAATATAAAGCCATCATATGAAGTTGATGTGGTTTTACAAAAAATTAGGGCTGAAATTTATTTGTTATCAAAAACAGATATTCCATCCCCAATGATTTCCAAAGTTATTAATGATTTTGATGAGTTACAAGATGCGAGAAACATACGGTTATCTGTCGGTGCAACATCAGTTGATATTAACAAATGGTATTTGCTCATCGTACTCACGATATTAACGATTATTACCATTGCATCTGTTCATGCAGATAGAAAGCGTGCTGGCATTAAAGCTCTTATAATTTATGCCATTACGAGTACTTTTTGTGTCTGGATATTAGCAATTCATGCGAATCCTTATCAGGGTGCTGATCCATTAGAAGCATCCTCACTGTTTACGCACAGCTTAGATGGCTAGTTGCTTCAACAGGAAGTATAAAAACAGCATTCATAGACAATATCACTGCATTAATCAACATCATCCGGTGCAGTGATATTCAAGATATTTTAGTGAATTTCATGCAATCTACATATTTTCAATACTGAAAGTCACCGTAAAGAAATAATCATAATTCACTTTTTGTCCATTTTGTTCAGCAGGTTTATATCTATAATTTTGAGCAGCTTTTTGCGCTGCTTTATCCAATCTTGGGTAACCACTACTTTTGTGGATTGTTACAGATTCAGCCCTGCCAGAAACTAAAACTTTAGCCTTCAAGGTAACTCTACCCTCTTCTTTACGTCGGATAGATAACTCAGGATATTTCGGTTTACGATTGCCTAAAGCTTTACCTTCATGAGTCGGTGCAACAAAGGCTTGAGATTGCAAAGATTTCCCTACTTTTTTAGGTTGATTTTGCGTTCTATTTTTATTCCTATTCTGATTTTGGTGAGAGATATTCTTTTTTGGTACTGCTGTTCGCTGTACAGATTTTTTTAATTGCTCACTGCTTTTTTCGATCTCCACATCACTTTTTTCTGTGGTTAATATTTTTGAAGCTTTTTCATTTTGCACCACAACTTTTTTTTCTGGCGGTGCGGTTTCCATAACATTTAAAACAGTCATCTCTAATATTGTGCCTGCAATTGCCAACTTTTGTTCATACTGTTTCTCGGGGGGACTTAAAACAATATAAATGATACCGAAATGGCCTAAAGCAACAATTACGAATAGCACAATATTAGAGATTTTAAACATAACCTTAGAAATTTACATTCAAGCGAAGCCAAATGCGTCTGCCAGGCTCATTTACTCTGAATTTACTCGTTTCATAAGGATAAACATCAAATGCTGAACGGCTGATAAACTCTGAATAATTCTTATCAAAAACGTTGTCAATACCTGCCATTAATGTCAGTTCATTTTTAATTTTCCATGATGCATTTAAAGATAATACGCCAAAGCCAGCGCCAGGACCTGAATCAGCACCAAAGATATTGCCCTGACCTTCTGCATAACGATGTTGCGAACTCACAACACGCCAAATAGCACCCGCGCTAAACGTTTCATTGCTCCAGTTCAAACTAGTATTCCATTCCAAAGGTGAAACTTGCGCCAGAGGTCTATGATCTGTTTTATTTTGGCCATGTGTGTAAGCCAAACTACTGCTTACATTCCAATTTTGTGCAAAATTCCATTGTACTTGCGCTTCAGCACCATAACGATCCGCATTAATATTGCGCGCTTTACCTTGGTCAATCAAAATATAGTCTTTCATTTGGCTTGCGAAAAATGTTGTGGAAATCGCTAAATTATCTCTATTGAACAGAAAGCCAAAATCAATCTCATGATTCGTTTCTTTATTGATATTTTCGCCATTTTCCTTACTTCTTTCCCAGAAATCAGGAGCTCGTTGCGCCATTCCATAACCGATATGGAGCAACCAATCATTCACAGTATGTTCATAGCGAATGAATGCAGAGTCTAAGTTATAACGCTTAGATAATGCATTAATATCAACTTTTTCACCTTTAAATTTATTAGGGTTATATTTCGCATCACTTCTGTCATGACGATAACCAAACACTAGTTTTTGCTCATCATTGATATACCAAGCAGTTTCTGCAAAGATGCCAATATTTTTAAATTTTTGATTTAATTGATAGGGTGTATTTGTATAATTTTGCACTTCTGCAAGATTAGGCTTCATACCTGTCATTCTTAATTTATGACGATCTGCAAACCAATCCATACCCAAAACTGTTTCGGTATCACCCAAAGATAGCTCAGCAAATAATTTGGCAGACTGTGTTACGCGCGCAGGATTGCTAACCGCGTACATTTTTTTACCCATTTTATTTGGCATCACTACACGGTAAGTATAATTATCCATCACATGGTCGATCTTATTATGGCTATATTCAAACTGTAAATTTGTCAGCCATTCTGTAATATTTTCTTGTTTGACTTTTACGCGCCAACTATCACGATCAAATTTTGTGCCATCCATCATTCTATCTGCATAAAATGTGTGGCCTCGGCTGCGGTCATAGCCAAATTCAATTAATGTATCTTTGGTCGGTGTTAAACCTAATTCTATTGTTTGGCTCGATCTTTTATATTCAGAGTGAATCTTATCACCCGCCCCATCTTTATAATCTTTAGATTTATTATATGTCGCATTCGCATGAATCCAGCCCCACTGATTACCAATAATTGCGTCTGCGTATGATTCTAAACGATCATAAGAACCACCCAATATTGAACCACTAAACTTTGTGGTAAATTCATCAAATCTCAGATCATTGCGTATAAACCTTGCAACACCTGCGATATTACCCGGCCCATATTGCACAGATTGAGGGCCTTTAATAAAAATCACTTCATCATAGGATTCAGGATAAATATATGCAGTTGGTGGATCCATTCTGCCACCACAACCGCCAAGGATCATTGCATCATTACTTAATATTTTTAAACGAGAACCTCCTAAACCTCGAAATACAGGCTCACCACCTCCGCCACCTTTTCTAGCCACGTTTAAATTAGGGATTAATTTTAATAATTCAGCGCCATCTTGTGCAGGCACAGGCTGAATCGCCTCTTTGGGGTTAATGCTTTGCACATTCGGTTGATTTGAAATTTTAGCAATGACTTGAATATCGTCCAATGCTGCAATTGTTTCTTCTGCTATTTCAATGTTACGGGCTTCTTCTGCATAAATTTTTGGCATAAGGATGCCTAAAACCGCTAAAAATAGCGCTTTTTGTTTCATGATTTCTCCTTGGAATTGTTTTCAGCGATGTTTTAGCCTAGAAATACCCCCCATATTTCTAGGCTCTTAATTTGATTAATGGTTCATTTGTGAATGATCCACTGTGCTGTGATCCATTTCTGCATGGTTCATTTGTGAATGGTCCATTGTGCTGTGATCCATTTCTGCATGGTTCATTTGTGAATGGTCCATTGTGCTGTGATCCATTTCTGCATGGTTCATTTGTGAATGGTCCATTGTGCTGTGATCCATTTCTGCATGGTTCATTT
>CANRJX010000140.1 GCA_947631095.1 uncultured Wohlfahrtiimonas sp. | reverse complement strand
CCAGTATTATATAGCTTATTAGGTGTTGGTTTCATTATTGGAATGGCAGCTTGGTTTACGTGGTTCTTCATTTCTAAGATGAAAGAACAAGAAAAATTAGATAAACAGAAACCATAACTTATTTTTTAAATTGATTATTTTCAATGAATTCACGTGCTTTTTGTGCACTTAAATTAGAGAAAATGAGTCCAGTATGGCTGATAGGAATGATGGTGTGATCTGTCATTCCATCTATTTTTGTTTCTTCAATTGTAACTGTTCCATCAGTTGCTGATTCGCTGTTTGGTGCAAAAATTAAGCGGGCGCCCATAGCAGATTTGCCAGCGATTGATCCTAATGAAATATCACTAAATTGCCAAATGTTTTTAGTTTTGGGGAGCAATATTTCTAGGCTTTTACCAACTATTCCATCTAAGCGATAGCGATGCATAAAGTTTAAAATCGAAGCTCCTTGCCATGGCGTGCCAAGTGAAATGACTTTTTGGATATGCTCTTCGGGATTATTTAAAATTGATAACGTTTTTTGTGTTAATAATCCACCCAAGCTATGACAGATCACTATATTATTGTCTTTGAGAGATAAGATAAATTTCTTAAGAAGCTCTGCACTTTTTTCAGGTGAATCACTGGTTGTATGATAGGAAAAAATAGAAACGGTATATCCTTGTTTCTCAAAAAAATTACGTAATCTAATCATGGAAACACCTGGCATAAAAAGCCCATGAATTAAAATTATATTAGGTTTGCTTGTTTGTGGCATATGATTCCTTTCTAATTTTATTAAAATAATTTTATCGCGTATTATAAACTACGTAATGTATTAATTTTTCTGAAAAAAGTGATTAAACTAATAGGTATTTTATAATAGAAAATCATTTGGCCCATAAAAACTATAAAAGTGAGGCATTAATGGAAACAGATAAAGTGTATAAGTTTAATGATTTAAATGTAAATGAAAGAAATGGATTTAAAAGTCAACGATTTTTCTCTCAAGGTAATTTTTATGATCCTGAACGCATACAATTTGGTACGTTGCGACTATTGAATAGTAATTATTATACTGGCGAAGGGAAATTTAGTCGCCAATATCATAATGATTTGGAAGTGGTAATCATTCCGCTAACGGGCTCTATCCAATATGTTGATAGTAAAGCCAATAATACCATTGTTGATCAAAATCATTTTATTACGATTAGTGCAGGTTCTGGCATTGAATATGCGATTAATAGCGCTTGTCCGCAGGAAGAAGTTAATTATTTGAAGATATGGATCCTACCTAAAAAAAGAGGATTAACACCTAAGCATCAAATTCTTTCTTTTGATCCTGAAATGCTTAGTAATCGATTTTATTACATTGTTGCACCTGATAAAACATATGCTTATAGTGCATCTTTATATCAAGATGCATGGATCGCATTATCACAGCTTGATCCTAAAATAAAACTGATTTACCACAAAAAACTGCCGAACAATGGTGTATTCATAAGAGTTGGGAAGGGTGAAATTTGTGTGAATGGACATATTTTATCTGAGGGTGACTGCATTGCTTTTGAAGATAAAAATGATTTAGAGATAGAAGGGATTAGGTTAAGTTACTTTATATTGTTAGACATTCCTATGGATGTAACTTTGTATGATGCTGATGACAGCATCATAATCCCTTCTAAATTATAATTATGATCAAAGTTTTCGGCGTGATTTAGCAACCCAAAGTGAGAATAAGATAATTGTTGAGCCGATTGTAAATTCAATCGGCATATCTATGATGCCGCCGAATAATAAATTAATAATGATGCCTAAAGGAATCACTAAGTTATTCATTACTGATAATGTGCCCGCTGAAACTTTTGTTGCACCTTGCAGCCACAAATATTGCCCTAAACCTGTTGCTAAAAAGCCTGCATAAATGAGTGCGAGTATCGTGCTGGTTTGTGCAGTAAATCTAAATTGCCCCAATAGTAGATATGCAGGGAAAACGATCATAAAAGCGCCTGCAAAGAACCAAAAGAAGTTTTGATAGTTTTTTGATGATCGTTTTTGTGTGCGTTGATAATAGGCTTGACCAAATGCGAAGACAAAATTTGCAGCTTGCATCAGTAAAAATCCTGTCACAAAAGATGGTGAGATTGCTTGATAACGAATGATTGCAGCACCGATGACTGCTAAGAATGCTGCCGCAAATGCTCTCCACTCTATTCTGCGTTCAAAAAAGCTGTGTATCATGACAATATATATGGGTGTTGTGATAGAGAATAAGAGAACTTCTATCACGCTGATATATTTAAATGATTGATATAAAAAAATGTAGGTTAAGCCAAATTGGCAAGCACCTATGATCATTAGTTGCCAAATATCTCTCGATGCAGTTTTACGCACAAATGGAGTGAAAATAATTAATCCACAGATAATTCGGATTAAAACAGCCAAATAAGGATCCACAAAGGGAGAAATAAATAATCCGATTAATGAAAAAGATAAAGACCAGATAATTGAGACTAAAGATAATTCAAACATATGTAAACTTGCAATGTATAAATAAGGTAAACATATTACTGCGACAATAATGAAAAAGCGAATAATATTCATCTATCTTGTTATAATTCGTGCTTTGATTCATGGCAGCGATAATAATGGCAAAAATCTCTACAAAACCACATAAAAAAGGGCTTTTGGGCTCATTATTTACGATCAGTGCATTCACCTTAGTTTCTCGTATTTTAGGATTAGTGAGAGATATTGTCTTTGCAAGCTTTTTTGGTGCAACTGCGATGATGGATGCATTTAACGTTGCATTTAGAATTCCAAATTTATTCCGTAGATTTTTTGGTGAAGGTGCATTTAATCAGTCATTTGTACCAGTTTTCAGCGAATATTATGAAAAAAAACGAGATCAACTGCCGTTATTTCTTGCTGAAGTTTCAGGCTCTTTAGGAGTTATTTTATTAAGCATTACGATTGCAGGTGTCTTTTTTGCTCCTGAATTGGTCATGGTGTTTGCAAGCGGTTTTAAGAGTGATCCTGAAAAGTTTGCAGTCACGACAGAACTCGTTCGCATCATGATTCCTTATGTGTTTTTGATCTGTATGTTGGCAATGTATTCTAGTGTTTTAAACTCTTTAGATCGTTTTGCATTACCCGCATTGTTACCAAGCTTATTGAATATTGCGATGATTGCGGGCGCATTTTTGAGTGTGCAATTTTTAAAAACACCTATTTATGGGCTAGGATACGCTGTAATTATTGCAGGTGTTATACAGTGCTTGATCATTATGTACAGTGTGCGAAAACAAAATTTATTAACACATAGACCAAGAATTGCATTTGGTGCACCGGGTGTTAAACAAGTGATTGTATTGATGATCCCTGCATTAATTGGTTCATCGAGCAGTCAAATTAATATCTTAATTAACACACAACTGGCATCTAGATTAGAAACGGGCAGTGTAACTTGGTTATATTATTCAGATCGTTTAGTTGAATTTGCTTTGGGCACGGTTGCCGTTGCATTGGGCACTGTTGTACTGCCTAAGTTATCACGTTTAAGTGCATCGAATGATAAAGAGGGTTTTGAAAAAACCGTTAATTGGGGGATTCGTTTAGCATTAATTTTAGGAATTCCATCAAGTTTAGGTTTAATTTTATTAGCAGAGCCTTTATTAGCCTTACTGTTTATGCGTGGTGCATTTACTTTGCATGATGTATTAATGTCTGCCAAAAGCTTAATCACATATGGTACGAGTATTGCAGCTTACTTCTTAATTAAAATTCTTGCGCCTGTTTATTACGCGAGACAAGATACGAAAACACCTTTGAAATTTGGCTTGGTCTCTATTGGTGTGAATATTGTTTTACAGTTTATTTTAGTGAAATATTATGCACATGCAGGATTAGCCTTATCGACATCGATAGCAGCTTGGATTAATGCAATGTTATTGCTGATTGGCTTGCATTATTTAGGCATTTATCACATTAAAAACTTAGTCAAAGGTAGATTGTGGGTTGTGATTCCTGCGAATATCCTTCTAGGAGTATTTTTGTATTGGGTCAGTCAATATAGTAACTTTTGGATAGATGGTCAGTTTATAATGCGCTTATTAGGTTTGATGGGCATTATTGGCATATCAATTATTGGATATTTTGGATGCTTACATCTTTTAGGTTTTTCACTAAAACAATTTAGAAATATTTCGTAAGAATCAAACAAAGCCTCATGATTTTTGTTATTCATGAGGCTTTAGTATTCAGCACTATACTGGATTACGTTCAAAAGCATTATCGCTAATGCCTTGTGATAAAACTATTTTTGACCATTCTTTAGCAGAGTGTAATGAATGATCTTTATAGTTACCACAAGCTACGCGAGCAATGCCTTGTACTTTATCAATGGTATAAGAATCTTTAACGATTTCTTCCAAAGTAGCTTTTAAAACTTTTGCAACTTCTGTTGCACTTGGTTCGCCCCAAGCGATCAAGTGAAAGCCTGTACGGCAGCCAAATGGAGAGATATCTATGATGCCATCTAATTGATTGCGCATTAGATCAGCAAAAATATGTTCAAAAGTATGCATGCCACTAGTTTCAATTGCTGATTCGTTAGGTTGTACTAAACGAACATCAAAGTTAGTGATGACATCGCCTTTTGGGCCCACTTCTTTTGCAATCAAACGAACGTAAGGTGCGATAACTTTATCGTGATCTAATGTAAAACTTTCTACTTCTGCCATGATTATTCCTTAGATATATGTTTAATATGTTTTGACTCTACTATTTATACATCAAAAATTCATTGCGCGAAAGGCTAATGCTTCTGTTAAATGGGTAGATTTAATTGTCTCTGATGTTTCTAGATCAGCAATAGTGCGGGCTACACGCAAAATACGATGAAAACTTCGTGGTGATAAATTTAATCTTTTTTGCGCTTTATCCATCAATTCTAATTCACGAATTCCTAATTTACAATCTTCATCAATTTCTCTGACGTTTAATAAAGCATTGTGTTTTCCTCTGCGTTTATATTGTATTTCTCGTGCAGAAATCACATCTTTTCTAATATCAGAAGAGGACTCACCCAATTGCATTGTTTGTAA
>CANRJX010000139.1 GCA_947631095.1 uncultured Wohlfahrtiimonas sp. | reverse complement strand
GGGGGCTTGTCCCCCTGCTAAAGAACGTCAGTATTTTATGAAAATCTATCAAAAATTTTCGACAATGGGTGTTATTTTTTGGCTAGCTTTAGGACTTTTTATTAGTTTTGATTCCGCTGCTGCCAAGCTGCCAAAAGAAATACAAAATCGCTTTAACATCGAGATAACCCGCGCGATTGCCGAGCTTAATCATCGTATTAATCATCCGATGATTAAGGATGTTACCGCTTTAGAAAGTGAGTTCGATAAACTTAAAAGCGATGATCCTGCATTGGCGCTCTCACTATTAGTTGCCAACAAAAATACCTTACTGGATAAAAGTACGGATGTTAAGGCAATTTCACTCGTTCGAAGTTCGCTGCAACTCGGCTACAGCCAATTAGCAAAAGATCTCATTGTTAGCTTTAATGAAGAGTTCAATGATTATGGTGTGGCTTGGACCAGTGTTGAGCTGGCGCGCTATGAAGTTGAACAGGGGAATCCAGAAAAAGCCCAGCAGTTAATTCATATTAATCATTTCTCTAATCAATTAAAATCTGAGCAATTGGCCGATGCAAGAATTATCTATGCAACGGCCTTACAGCATATAAAAGATCATCGTAATGCGATTAGTATTTATGAAAAAACGAAAGCAGAAGGAATTCACAAAAAATTATTATTACTTAACCTATCGACATCTTATATTAAGCAAAACTGGTGGACCGATGCAAAAGTCGCGATTGATCAATCAATCGAGATAGACGGTCATTCCGAACTCAATAATCGTCTTTATACCTTACTTGGTTTTTCACAGATTCAATTTGGCTTTTATCGGGATGCTCGTGAATCTTTCAGAAAAGTTGAATTATCAAGTAGTTATGTGAATAAAGCTCTTTTAGGTTTAGGTATTTCGGCATTACACCAAAAAGATTTTAATGGTGCATTGCAGGCTTTTAATCGGCTAAAAAATCGTGAAAACGTGGATATGTCGGTTATTGAGGCGCATTTACTTCATGCCTTTACCCTCAGACAATTGCAATTATATTCAGAAGCTGAAATTTCTTATCAATCGGCGGTAGAGTATTTTTCTTTTATTTTAAAGCAAGATACTAAAACCCTTTATCGAGCTGAAAATAAAAAAGACAGAATTTTGCTGTCATTGACTCGAAAGCAGAGGTTAGTCGATGGATTCAGCCATTTAGCCACCAATGAATTAGTAAAAAATAATCTGCTTGTCTTAAAGGAACAATTGACGGGGATTTTATCATCTCGATTTAATGCTTTGCATGAATCCGAGAAGGACAGTATTAGCAGTTATCTTAATCAATCAAAATTCGGACTTGCCTCTCTTTATGATAAAAATTAGTCGCTACGGAAGGCTACTAAGCCATTTTCATTATTTAATGATGGGTATTTTTCTAACTGCTTGTGCAACCAAAGAAGTGCCCACCAATACCTTGGCTGACTGGGATAAAGATACGGTCGAGGTTATTTCTCCATCAACGAGAGACGCGGCATCGCAGCAAAAGAGCAATAGAGTTGCTTATGAAGATTTCATAAAAAATGAAGATGTCGATGAAAAGCTACGTTTGGCCGCAATTAGTCGATTGTCGAAAATGGAAATGAACAGATTCAAGGCATTAACCGATAGCCAAAGTGAAGATTCTGTGCTTCTTGAAGAGCAGCAAGTCAATGCGTTAAATCGCAGCATTCAATTACTTGAACTTGCTCTTAGCAATAACCCTAGTGCTAAAGACGCTGATCATCTGTTGTATCAATTGGCTCAGTTTTACGAAAGACTGGGTAAGTCCGATGTCTCTTTGGAAAAACTTCGGTTGCTTGCACAGCAATTTCCCTCCTCGTCATTTAATGCGGAAGCGCAATTTCGATTAGGAGAAGAGGCTTTTTTACAGGAAGACTATTTTTCCGCAGAGATCGCTTACACTGAAGTCAGCCTGAGTGGAGCTGCGCATCCACTCTATGAAAAAGCTATGGTGAAACGCGGTTGGTCGCGTATAAAGCAGGGTTATTATACGGATGCGATTGAAGACTTTACAAAAGCTATCAATGCACGACAATTTGGCCATTATAAAAAAATAAAAGCCTCTGATCAGAATGATTTCGAAGAATATTTTAGGGCGCTGACTATTGCGGCTAGCCAAGGTGACGGGTTTCACTTATTACATGATCAGCTAGAGAATGCTAATCACACATTCTATGTCTATGTACTGAGTTCTCGCGTGGCTATTCGTAGTAAAGATTATCTTGCTGCATCTAAAATTATGGAAAATTTTATCAGCCAATCATCTTCGGATCTAAATATCGCCGAAGCTCGCCTACATCAGTTGACGATTTATCGGTTAGCCAATCAGCAGCAGGAATATGCCAAATTACTTGAGCAGGTTTATCAACAATATGGCCCGCACTCATCATTTGGTAAAAAACACTTAAAAAGTGCTGACTACACGGTGATGGCAGAATCGTTACGTAATCATATGTTGATTCTTGCCGATCGAGAGCAAGTGCAATTTCGCCGTACAAAATCTTCCGCTTCGTTCCAATTGGCAAAATACTGGTACGACCGTTATCTCGAACATTTCACTTCCTCTGCTAACAAAGATAAAGTCTATAGCGCTTATGCTGAATTGCTTGCCGCCAATAAAGATTATTTAGTGGCGTTGGAGCTATTTGATAAGGCGGCATTTGATGGTGATATAGTTTTGGATAAAGAATCAGCTTATGCTGCTATCGACATCAGTAATCACCTTCTTAAAACAAGTCAGGATAAAAACCTCTGGTTTGAAAAATTAGTTAGCTATTTCAATAAAACCCAAGCACTTTATGCGACCGAAGAACGTTATAAAAAATTATCGATTTATCTATTAGAACAAGCGTACGATTTGCAAAAATATGATGTTGTCTTGTCTTTAAGAGAAAACTTGTCTGCTCATTTGTCGACTCAAGATAGGGATAGGGCAGATTACTTGAAAGCACTGGCTTTAATTAAAATTTCTCAACCAGGGCAGGCAGAAGCCGTCTTAGCGCAATTAATTAAAACCAGTCCGAAAAATCTCATGAGTGATTATCGTAACGCATTGGCCTTAGCTATTTATGATCAAGCTCAAGCCGCGGTGAGAGATAAAAATTATCTTGTTGCGATTAATCACGCGATAAGAGCGGCCAGTTTATTGCCGGAAGCGCCAACAGCGGCAGAAGGGTTATATGAGGCGATTGTTTTATCTATCGATAATCAATACTGGCCGGAAGCCGCAACTACAATAGAGCTTTTCCAAAAACAATATCCCAAGCATCAGGCTTATCAAGATGTGGGTCGCCAATTATCACAGGTCTACATTAATCTTGGTAATAACGAAAAAGCGGCTTATGCTTTTGAGTCTATTTCTGCTCAAGATGCCGATCAAGATGTGAAGATGGCGGCCCTTTGGCAAGCTGCTGATTTATATTTCTCCCAAAAGAAATACGCTGATGCCCTTCGAAATTATGAGGCGTATGTTAAAAGCTTCCCTCTGCCTTACGCCCAGAACATAGAAGCTTTAACTAAAATTATCGAGCTTAAAGAAATTAACCGTGATGTGCGGTCGGCTAACGAGTGGCGTAAAAAATTGGTGGATCGTGATAAGAGTATTGGAATTAATCATAAAAATACTCGCACTAACACTCTTGCTGCTAAGGCTTCACTACACCTTGCCAATCTTGCAAAAACTGAGTTTGATCGAATAAAGCTAGTAGAGCCACTTGCGCAAAATCTATCTCGTAAAAAACAGTTTATGCAACAAGCACTGGCTTCTTATGGGCAGGCGGCGAGTTACCAGTTAGAGGAAGCCACCCTCGAAGCAACTTATAAAATCGGTTCTATTTATCAAGAGTTTTCCCAGTCTTTATTAAATTCTGAACGACCTAAAAACCTCAGGGCAGACGATCTTGAAGAATATAATATGCTGCTTGAAGATCAGGCATTTCCTTTTGAAGAAAAAGCGATTGAATTCTACGAGATTAATACAGCCAGAATTGCAAACAACGCCAGTGGCGAGTGGATAGTCAAAAGTCTTGAAGATTTAAAATTACTTTATCCTTCGCGCTATTCAAGGAAATTTAAATGGACGGCCTATCAGGCATCAGGGAAGTGATGACATGAATAAATGTTTTATTTGGATGGGGTGTTGGATATTTTTTATATTGGCGGGCTGCGCACATTCGCCGAGTGATAATTCATCGCATGCACAGGTTGTCGGCAAGCGTGAAAATGCAATTAGAACAGCGGATCTTGCACACTACGAGAACGCAAAGCGATTATTAGAAAGTGGTGATTACGATAAGGCGTTATCGGGATTGCAGAGAGTTACCGCTGCAAACCCTAGCTTTATAGAAGCGTGGGTTAATCAGGCAATTGCCTTGAATGCGTTACAAAAATACAGTGAAGCGGATAAAGCTATTCAGCAAGCGGCTCGTTTAGGCGCAACTTCTGCAGAGTTTTACAATATCCTTGGGGTGATTGATTTAGCAAACCATCGTTATCAATTGGCCGAGCAGCATTTGCAAAAGTCGATCAACATGGATGCGTCTTGCGCTCAATGCCATTTTAATTTGGGTTTATTGTATGACGTCTATTATCAAAATTTTGCAAAAGCGCTAGAGCACTATCAAATTTATCTGGCTCATATACAAACAACGGATGAAGAGACGGAGCAATGGATGGAAGAGCTTAGGCGCAAACTGGCGAGAGGAAAATAAAAGTGCAATGGATTATGTTAATTATCTTATCGGCCGGACTTACGTTAATGTCTCATGCGAATGATGAAGTGCCTCCTGCAATCGATGAAAGTGAATCGCCGAATATTCTTTATGTTATTCCTTGGGCTGAGGTAGAGCAAAAAGACGTCGCAGATCCAAAGCTTGTGATTCACGATTTAATGGGCGATTTATACGAACCTATGTTAATGGGCGAAGAATAGTCGAAAACCCAGTAAGTTTTATTTGTTATTAAAAGAAAAAAAGAGAAAAGCCGTTAACTCTTTTAGTGTTAAGAGTTAACGGCTTTTTTTATGACGTGTTTTACTGAAGACTCATTACCGCTTAATTACACACTAC
>CANRJX010000138.1 GCA_947631095.1 uncultured Wohlfahrtiimonas sp. | reverse complement strand
ATTAATGCTGTTATCAGTGTAACTACAGCATTAAAACCATATGATTTATTACATGCTTTACAAACTATAGAACATAAACATGGTAGAGAGAGAATCGTTCGTTTTGGTGCAAGAACATTAGATTTAGATATTCTATTATTTGATGATATTGACATGAATGATGAAAAATTAACGATCCCGCACCCAAGAATGCAGGATCGTAATTTTGTTTTGATCCCATTGCAGGAAATTGCACCGAATTTGATGCTCAAACCATATGGAATGATTGAAGATTTAATTGCAAAAAATAATCCTGAAGATTATGTGATTCCTTTAGATATTGAAACGTTTAGCAATGAAACCTAAATAAATCCCTAATGCACATAAAAATATTAGATAGTAACTGACAAAGTTTTCACTGAATCCTTGTGCAATTACAGGTACAAGGAAAGTGGTTAAGCCGCCAAAAAAAGCATTGCCAATATTGTATGAAAAGCTCATGCCTGATAAGCGTATTGGCGCTTCATATAGCTTAATGATAAAAATTGGTACACAAGCAACGATTCCTAAAAATAATGAACTACCAATATATAAACTCGCGATTAAAAGAATATTAGATTCTGATCCTAAATAGCTAAAGAAAATTGTGCTACTGATGCCTAAAATCGTTGAGAAAAAGATCATTGTTTTAGATAAGCCAATGCGATCGACCATTAAACCTGCAATCACGCTGCCAATGATGTTCATCGCTGTCGCAATTAAAGCAATTTTATTTACAAATGGTGCAGCTAAACCATAAAGATCGGATTTCATTAAATTAGGAATTAATAGCACCATGATGACACCTGTCATAAGTAACCAAGTGGTTAAAATACCAAGAAAGCTTTCTTTTAAATATTTGTGTAGAACCGTTTTGATCGGTAGCTCACTGCTTTTTTTACGTTCAGCTTTAAATTTTAAAAAGACAGGTGTTTCTTGTAAATGACGACGTAGGTATAAAGCAAATAATCCTAAAATTCCACCTAAGATAAATGGAAATCTCCAAGCATAGTTATTAATTTCTTGTTCAGTAAAAATGACATTTAGCGTCGTGGAAACTGCGTAACCAATTAATACGCCAAATGTTAAACTTGCTGCAATTAAGCTATTTGCAAATCCTAAGTGATTTGGTTTAACGTGTTCAGTAACAAACACATGTGCGCTTGGTACTTCACCACCCAGAGCGATTCCTTGTAGTAGACGCATAAAAAGTAATAAAACAGGTGCTAATATGCCAACACTTTCATAAGTAGGTAATAAACCAATGCATAAAGTAGGTATTGCCATTAAGAATAAAGAGAGCATAAACATTCTTTTGCGCCCGACTAAATCGCCAAAATGCCCAAGAATAATACCGCTTAATGGCCGCACAAAATATGCAACGGCATAAATTCCATAAATACTCATTAGTGAGCCAAGCTCAGATTGTTCTGGGAAAAAATGTAGTTTTAGGATTGGGATGAAGGTCAGAAAAACAATAAAATCATAAAATTCTAAAGCGCCACCTAATGAGGATAAAGATAGCGTTTTGACATCGGATTTTGTTAAAGAATTACTCATTACAAGCTTCCAAACTAAAAAATAAAGCCTGATTTTACAGTAAATAGATTTTTTTGACTGATACATCACAATGCAATATAAAACTCATATATAGAAATTAATAATTTATTACTTTGTTATTACAAATATAATGTTCCATGTGAAACATAACGTTATATAAGGATAATTATGAAAAAATCCCCTTTGGCTATTATGTCTGTAGCAGCAGTTTT
This sequence comes from uncultured Wohlfahrtiimonas sp., assembly GCA_947631095.1. Classification (GTDB taxonomy): domain Bacteria; phylum Pseudomonadota; class Gammaproteobacteria; order Cardiobacteriales; family Wohlfahrtiimonadaceae; genus Wohlfahrtiimonas. The sequence goes on along the minus strand of CANRJX010000138.1, from coordinate 3,325 downwards.
GACTTTGGCTGGCTGTAATAGTTTGTCTATAGAAGATGCTTTATCTTTAGGAACACAAAGCATTCAAGCAGCGAGTTTGTCTGATAAAGATGTGAAAGAACTCAGCAATAAATCATGTGCGCAAATGGATGCACAATCTAAAATTGCCCCTGCAAACAGTCCATATACTCAACGCTTAAATAAAATCGCTAAAGCTTTAGGTAATAATGTGAATAGTACACCAGTGAATTATAAGGTTTACTTAACACCAGAAGTCAATGCATGGGCGATGGCGAATGGTTGTGTGCGTGTATATAGCGGATTGATGGATAAAATGACGGATAATGAAATTGAAGGCGTTTTAGGTCATGAATTAGGCCATGTTGCATTAGGGCATTCAAAAAAACGCATGCAAGTTGCTTATGCAACAGAAATTGCACGTTCGGCAGCATTAAAATCTGGAAATAGCACAATTGCTAATTTAAGTGGTTCACAAGTGGGCGATTTGGCACAAACTTTGGTTAATTCACAATTCTCACAATCACAAGAAATGGATGCGGATAATTATTCTTATGATTTGATGAAAAAACGTCATTTGAATCCTGAGGGTATTGCATCTGCATTTGATAAATTGGGCGGACAAAGCTCATTATTAAGTTCACATCCAGCATCTTCAAAACGTTCTCAAAATATTCGAGCTAAGATTGCAGCAGATAAAAGATAAATCTTAAAAAAGATGCAATAAATTTAAAGGCTGATTCAAATTATTTTTGACATCAGTCTTTTTTATTTTGCTATTGATTATTCTTATTGGGTATGACAAATATATATATCGCTATGGCAAACCTAAAGGGAATAATGATGGTAAAGAAAAAGCTAAATGTGATTGTGTTAGGCGGTGGGGTTGCTGGCATTGAATTTATTTCAAGGGCGATTCAAAAAGATGTAAATAACGAATTTAATTTTATTTTGATTGATAAAAATTCACTCCATATTTGGAAACCTATGTTGCATACTTTTGCAGCAGGCAGTCAATTTCCGTCAGAGCAAAGTATTTCATTGATCAGTCAAGCTAAACGCCATGGTTATATTTATAATCCTGGTGAGGTCGATACCATTAATTATGAAGAAAAAACGATTGAATTAGCGCCATATATTGGTGCTGAACAAGAAGAAGTATTGCCAAAACGAGTTTTAAATTATGATTATTTAGTGGTTGCTGTGGGTAGTAAAAGTAATGATTTTAAAACAAAAGGTGTTAAGGAATTTGCCTATGTGATTGATGATTTACAAAGTGCTATGCAATTTAATAAAGCTTTATCTGAAAAGGTTATTCAATCTGCAATTTTAAAGAAAACTTATAACTTAGTAATTGTTGGCGCAGGTGCGACAGGTGTTGAATTAAGTGGTGAGATTATTAACCAGATTAATATTGCATCCAAATATGGTGATGATAATTTATTAAAATATATTCATGTAACAGTGATTCAAGCGGACGATCGAGTTGTGCCATCGTTTAAACCAAGCATTAGCGAATCGGTTAAAGTTGCTATGGAAAAAATGGGGATTACAACTTTGGTCTCTACAATGGTTGCTGAAGTGACTCAAAATAGCGTGATTTTAAAAAATGGAGAAATTTTAGCCGCAGATCAAATTGTATGGACTGCAGGCGTAAAAGCCCCTGATCTATTGGATAAAATTGAAGGGTTAAAATTGTCAAATATTTCTCAGTTAGTAGTGAATGATACATTTCAGGTCATTAATCAACCATCGATTTTTGCGATTGGTGATTGTGCATATATGCAAGATAATCCTTTATCACCGACAGCACAGGCAGCATCACAACAAGCAATATATTTAGGTAATCATTTCTCAGAAATTGTGAATGGTAAAACCAATATTCCTAAATTTAAGTATGTGGACAAAGGCTCTTTAGTCAGTATTGGAGCTTATGCATCTTTTGGTATGTTTGGCAGAAATACAATCTTTAAAGGTCTTGAGTTTAGAGGATTATCTGCAAAATTGGCGCATATTACCTTATATCGACAACATCAAATGCGAGTATTAGGTATCTTTAAAGGTTTATCTGCTTGGATTGCTGATAGGTTTAGAAAATTCTCTCGATAAATCGCATTATGTAAACTACTTGGCTTTAATTTTAGTTTACAATGTTTGAACATTTAATTTATGATAGTTCCCATTATATTAAATTAGAGTGGGTTTTATCATATGGCTAAAAAAGTTTGGACAATCCAAGAAGCAGAAGCGCTGTTTCAAAAACCATTATTTGAATTATTATTTGAAGCACAAAAAGTGCATCGTGAAAATTTTGATCCGACTAAAATACAAGTGAGTCGTTTGTTATCCATCAAAACAGGTAAATGTTCAGAAGACTGTAAATATTGCTCGCAAAGCGTTCGCTACGATACAGGTTTGGATGCCGAAAAGTTGATGGAAGTTCAACAAGTGATTGAGGCCGCTAAAAAAGCTAAAGAAGATGGCGCAAGTCGTTTTTGTATGGGAGCAGCTTGGCGCAATCCTAAAGATCGTGATATGCCATACATTCAAAAAATGATTGAAGAAGTTAAAGGTTTAGGCTTAGAAACTTGTATGACTTTAGGTAGCTTAACGGCTGATCAAGCTAAAACTTTGGCAGAAACAGGATTAGATTATTACAATCATAATGTGGATACTTCACCAGAATTTTATGGTGAAATTGTTACGACACATAGTTATCAAAATCGTTTAGATACTTTGGATCATGTTCGTGAATCAGGTATGAAAATTTGTTCAGGAGGTATTATTGGTTTGGGTGAAACACAGCGTGATCGAGCCTCTATGTTGACTCAATTGGCCAATATGTTGACGCCACCAGAAAGTGTTCCCATCAACCGTTTGGTACCAATTCAAGGAACGCCTTTAGCAGGCAACAAACCTGTGGATGATTTCGATTTTGTGCGCACAATTGCTGTGGCAAGAATTATGATGCCAAAATCTATGGTGCGTTTATCAGCAGGTAGAGAAAGTATGTCATCTGAGTTGCAAGCTTTATGCTTTATGGCTGGAGCAAACTCATTGTTTTATGGTGCTAAGTTATTAACGAGCCCAAATGCTGATCAAGATGATGATAATGCATTATTTGATCGTTTAAATCTAACACCTGCTGAAAGCCCAAGATTAGAAGCAAGTTGTTAATCTAATTGTAACGTCATGTAGGTTAAATCTTGCCATTCGCCAAATTTTAAACCTACTTGTGGCAATGTGCCTCTATCAACAAATCCAAGTTTTTGGTGCAGATGGATAGAGGCAATATTATTGGCTTCAATTGCAGCAACCAAAACATGAA
>CANRJX010000137.1 GCA_947631095.1 uncultured Wohlfahrtiimonas sp. | reverse complement strand
TATTGGATAAAGAAAAAGCCGAAATATTCAAAATACTTCGGCTTTTATGGACTTTAGATGAAGATTATTTCACTAAAATCATCAACATTCTGCGAACAGGTTCAGCTGCGCCCCATAATAACTGGTCACCGACTGTAAATGCTGATAAGTATTCATTACCCATCTTCATTTTGCGTAAACGGCCTACAGGAATTTCTAAAGTGCCCGATACCGCAGCAGGTGTTAACAAGTTCATGGTATCAACTTTATGATTCGGAATAACACGCACCCAATCATTGGATTCAGCAATTAATGATTCAATATCCTTTAATGGAATGTCTTTTGTTAGCTTTAAAGTTAATGCTTGAGAATGACAGCGCATTGCACCAACGCGAACACAAATACCATCTACAGGCACATGATAACCAGAACCTAAGATTTTATTAGTTTCTACCATGCCTTTCCATTCTTCACGACTTTGGCCATCTTCTAATTCGCTATCAATCCAAGGAATCAAGTTACCTGCCAAAGGTACAGAAAAATTAGCTTTAGGGAAATGATCAACTTTTAATAAGTCTGAAACACGACGATCAATTTCTAAAATTGCTTTTGCAGGAGAAATAATGTCATCAGCCATTTCTGATCCAATGAAATGCATCTGTTGCAATAACTCACGCATATTTTGTGCGCCAGCACCAGAAGCAGATTGATAAGTCATGGATGATGTCCATTCAACTAAACCTTCTTTGAATAAACTGCCCAATGCCATTAACATCAAACTAACTGTACAGTTACCGCCTACAAAAGTTTTGATTCCGTTATTCAAGCCTTGATCAATATGATCACGGTTGATTGGATCTAAAACGATGATGCTGTCATTTTCCATTCTTAACGTAGAAGCTGCATCAATCCAATAACCTTGCCAATTAGCTGTTTTTAATTTGTCATAAACTGCTTTTGTATAATCGCCACCTTGACAGCTTAAGATAATGTCTTGTGCTGCTAATGCGTCAATATTATAAGCATCTTGTAATGTTGATTCTTGTGAACCACCCATTGCAGGAGCTGTACCACCTGAATTAGATGTAGAGAAAAATGTTGCGTGAATGTGTTTGAAATCACCTTCTTCAACCATTCTTTCCATCAGAACGGAACCCACCATTCCACGCCAGCCAACCAAACCAACTTTTTTCATAATCTAACCCTTTTAATTATGCTTGTAATTCAGCGATGACAGCATCGCCCATTTCTTTGCAACCTACGATTTTACTATCTTTTTCAGCAATGTCGCCTGTACGAATACCTTTACTTAATACAGCTTCAATTGCTGCATCAATTTCTTTAGCAATTTCTGGGCGATTTAAAGTGTACTTAAATAACATACTGACAGACATAATGGTAGCTAAAGGGTTAGCTTTGTTTTGACCTGCGATATCAGGTGCTGAGCCATGGCTTGGCTCATATAGACCTTTATTATTTTCATCTAAAGATGCAGAAGGTAACATACCAATTGAACCAGTTAACATTGAAGCTTCATCGGATAAAATATCACCAAATATATTGCCCGTTAACATAACGTCAAACTGCTTAGGTGCACGAACTAATTGCATCGCAGCATTGTCCACCAACATGTGAGACAATTTAACGTCTGGGTATTCTTTGGCAACTTCAGTCACAACATCACGCCATAATTGAGTTGTTTCTAATACGTTCATTTTATCAATTGAACATACCTGTTTATTGCGAGCTTGTGCTGCTTTAAACGCAACATGTGCAATACGGCGAATTTCTGATTCAGAATATACCATCGTATTGAAGCCAACTTTTTCACCATTACGGATTTCGATGCCGCGAGGTTGACCAAAGTAGATGTCACCTGTTAATTCACGTACGATTAAAATATCTAAACCAGAAACCAATTCTTCTTTTAAAGATGAAGCATGAGCTAATTCTTTAAATACATGAGCAGGGCGAAGATTAGCAAATAAGTTTAATGCTTTACGAATGGCTAATAGACCTTGTTCAGGGCGAACTTCGCGAGGAAGATTATCGTATTTAGTATCACCAACTGCACCGAGAATTACTGCATCTGCTGCAAGTGCTTTCTCTAGGGTTTCATCTGGTAGTGGTTTGCCCGTTTTATCGTATGCAATACCGCCAATTAATGCGGTTTCTGTTTCAATGCCAAGATTATATTTGTCATTAATAACGTTTAATACACGAACTGCTTGTTCTGTGATTTCTGGACCAATACCATCACCTGGTAATACTAATACTTTCATTCCTTTTCCTTAATGTCTAATTACGGCCTGTATGACCAAAGCCACCAGCGCCGCGTTCTGATGCTTCAAACTCTTCTACCTCTTGGAAACTTGCTTGGATAACAGGCACGATGATCATCTGTGCTAAACGTTCTCCAACTTCAATTGTAAAAGCTTTATCGCTACGATTCCAAGCTGAAACCATCAATTCACCTTGATAATCTGCATCGATTAAGCCCACAAGATTGCCAAGTACAATCCCGTGTTTTGTGCCTAAACCTGAGCGAGGTAATACCATTGCAGCATAGCTAGGATCTTTAATGTAGATCGCAAGGCCTGTTTTGACAAAAGCACTTTCGCCAGGTTGCAATGTTAATGGCTCATCTAACATAGCACGTAAATCTAAGCCAGCTGAACCTGCTGTTGCGTAACTTGGCAATGGAAATTCATCACCTAGACGTTTATCTAAAATTTTGTAATCAACTAATAACACAGTATTTCCTTTAAACAACATTTCTACCCGCAGTCATTCTGTCATTTTCATAGCGATCTTGTAGACCATATTTGTATTCAAAGCTCATGACGGATTGGAATGATTGGGGTTCAATATTTAATTTGGGTAGGCTATTGTTATCTGAAACGCTATCAATTTTCAAGCAGTTATATTGATTCATTGTAAAAGGTGCTTTTGGAATCCAACCGACAGTTAAAGCTGCGGTAAATGCGATGAAATTTGGCATAGCTATGACTTTGTTTTTACATAGATTTGAATAACGCATAACATCACGAATCATTTCAATGAATGTCATCGTTTCAGGACCTACAAATTCAAAAGTTTGTACTTGTTCGGTTTGAGTTTCCAAAATGGTTGTAATTGCTTTGGTGACATCTTCAATGTAAACCGGTTGGAACTTTGTAAAAGCACCTGGCAACATAAACATTGGACACTTGTTAATTAAACGAATTAGTCCATCGATGCTTGGTGCTGTTTTACCAAAAATAAATGATGGACGAAGAATAGAGATTTTAATACCGCTATCTTTTAGGGTTTCTTGTAGAACTTGCTCGCCTTGATATTTAGTTTCAAAGTAAACGCTTCCACCTTTTTCAGAAACGCCTAAAGCACTCATTTGAACGAAGTGTTTAATTGAAGTTTTTTTAGATAATTCAGCATAATGTTTCACTAAATCAACATGCGCTTTTGTTGCACGTTTACGATTACCATCCATTGTGCCAATTAAATTAATCAGTATGTCAGCATCATGAATGTGATACAAAATTTCTGCATCAGTTTTTGGATAACTTTTAAATTTCACAAATTGACATTGTTTAACATCAACTTGTGGATTTTTATCACGTGAGAAAACAATAATAGAATTATTTTTATTACGAGCTAAACGGGCGATAATGTGGTTGCCAACGTATCCGCTGCCGCCCAAAATTATAATTTTAGACATATACAAATCCTTTGTGGGAATAATAGTTGAACCATTCTAACCAAAGGGAGGTTGGTCGTAAACTGCACAGAGAGATATTTTCGGCGGGTCGGAGGAATATCAATTTTTCTAGAAACAGTATAAAATCTGCGCCATAGAATAATGTGTAATAAATAAGGGAGTAAGTATGCGTCGCTATTTTGGAACAGATGGCATTAGAGGATTAACTGGGCAAGCGCCAATGACTCCAGATTTTATACTAAAATTGGGCTATGCAGCAGGTAAAACACTTGCTCGTGAAGGCGCAAGAGTGATTATTGGGAAAGATACACGCATTTCGGGTTATATGTTTGAATCAGCTTTAGAAGCAGGTTTAACATATGCGGGTGTAGATGTTGCATTAACAGGACCAATGCCAACACCAGCGATAGCATACTTAACTAGAACATTGGATACATCAGCAGGTTGTATGGTTTCTGCTTCACATAATCCATTTTATGATAATGGTGTTAAGTTTTTTGGTGAAGATGGACAAAAACTGGATGATAGCATTGAACTAGAAATTGAACGTCAGTTAGACGGTGAATTAATTTCTGTCGATCCATCAAACTATGGACGAGTGCGTAGGATTACAGATGCAGCTGGGCGTTATATTGAGTTTTGTAAAAGTTCAGCGCGTGATTTAAACTTACGAGGCTTAAAAATTGTTTTAGATTGTGCCAATGGTGCAACTTATCATATTGCGCCTCATGTATTTACTGAATTGGGCGCTAAAGTTGTTGTTATTGGTAATCAGCCAAATGGCTTTAATATTAATGACCAGATTGGTTCTACGCAACCTGAAGCATTGCAGAAAAAAGTATTGGAAGAAAAAGCGGATTGCGGTATTGGCTTTGATGGTGATGGCGATCGTTTAGTGATTGTTGATTCAAAAGGTGTGGTTTACGATGGCGATGCAATTTTGTATTTAATTGCTACACATCGCAAAGAGAAAAAAATTGTTGCAACGATTATGAGTAATCTCGGTTTTGAGCATGCACTAAAACAAGAAGGCATTGAATTAATTCGCGCAAAAGTTGGTGATCGTTATGTATTGGAGCAACTAAAAAGCCAAGGTTTAATGATCGGTGGAGAAAATTCAGGTCACATTATCTGCATGGATAAACATACAACAGGTGATGGGATTATTGCGGCATTACAAGCATTGGATGCAATTTTAGCGAAAAATATGACGATTCAAGAAGCGCTTCAACATATTCCAAAATCAACACAAACGATGATCAATGTGAAAATTGCTGACCGAGATGGTTGGGAAACTGAAGCTGTTTCTGATGCAATTAGTGCTGTAGAAAAAGAATTGGGTGATCAAGGACGAGTATTAATTCGTCCATCAGGTACAGAGCCAGTTGTGCGTGTGATGGTTGAAAGCTTTGATGTTCAAGCATCTAAAAAACATGCGGAAGCACTTGCCAATTTAATTCAAAATCAGAAATAATAAGTTTTGCCCTGGTAGCTCAGCTGGATAGAGCATTCCCCTCCTAAGGGAAAGGTCACACGTTCGAATCGTGTTCGGGGCGCATATTAATATAAGAATCACAGAAAAATAATGATGTGAATAAGAGTAGTTTGCTTAGATTGCAGGTTGGATTTTGAGTGAGTATTAACATTTATACTTTTGATTCATAAGAGAGTAAAATATCTCTCTTTTTTTGTAGGA